>NZ_VFUI01000009.1:0-266781 GCF_006440535.1 Mesorhizobium sp. B2-5-13
ACTCCAAAACCCCTTCGGGCCAAAAGTGTTACCCATGTCTCCGGTATAAACCGTAACCTATGTGTCCGGAACGGACCAAGAGGGGATGGTGCCCAGAGGCGGATTCGAACCACCGACACGCGGATTTTCAGTCCGCTGCTCTACCAACTGAGCTATCTGGGCCTGTTCCGGCTAACGAAAAACTCGTGCTCCGGATTCCATAAAGGCACCGTAGGCACCCCTTGAAAGCGCGTGGGTTATAGCATGGGAATCCGGCCTGTCCAGCGCCCAGATGTGGATTTCCTGCAGGAAAAGAAATGCCGCCCGATGGGCTGGTTTCCATGCCGTGCGCCCGCCTATCTGGCGCTTGCCAGTCCCTTGCGGAAGTCGGATGGCGTCATGCCGGCGAGCTTGCGGAAGGATTTGTTGAAGGCGCTGAGCGAGCCGAAGCCACTATCCATGGCCACGCGCAGCACATTGGCGTCCTGATGCATCAACAGCGCCTGCGCGTAGCTCAGCCGCAGAAGGTTGACATATTCGTTGAGCGTCATGCCGGTCGATTTCTTGAACAGGCTCATGGCGTATTTGGGGTGGATGTCGGCGGCCGCCGCTATGTTCACGCAATCGATGTCGTAGAGGAAATTCTCGGCGATGAAATCGCACATGCGCCCGACATTGCGCGACGACTGCTGATCGAAGGGGCTGCCCGCTTCCTGCCCGGCGGCGTTTCCCGGCACCAGCCGGTAGGGCTCGAACCGCACCCGCTCCAGCCGCAGCAGAAGTTCGTTGACGGCGTGCTCGGCCTTGGCCGGATCGCCTGAGCGGGCATAGCGGTTCCAGCGGGCGAAATTGTCGTTGTCGGATTGATCGGTGGCGCTGGTCACCAGCGTCGCGCCGGTCATCAGCCGATGGCGTATGTCCGCCGGTAGGTGCAGCCGAAAGAAATGCACCAGCGGCAGATGCGCGCCGGCATAGACGGCGTCGTCGCTCAAATCGTCCATCTGATGCGGCAGGCCGCCCCAGAACAGGCACATCTCGCCGGCCGAAAGCGATATTTCGTGCTCGTTCATGCGGTAGTGGACGGAGCCGCGGACGATGAAATTCACCTCGACCTGGGCATGCCAATGCGGCTTCAGCATCACCAGCGGGTTGGTGTGGAACATCTGCAGCGCCAGCGGAAAACCCTCAACGCTGCTGGCGCCGGGCTGGTAAAACGGCCTGTCAGGCATCTTACTTTCCGCCAATTCCATATTCCCTCTGTCAGGGACAGGCCCTTACCGGTGCCTAGTCTAGCCACGCTCACAGAGAGAGCAAATGAAATGGGAGGATTTCAATGCGCATCACACTGTCCTGCGCCGCGCTAGCACTTGCCCTGGGCTCCGCCCCGGCCTTCGCGCAATCCGGCGAAATCACGATCTGGAGCTGGAACATTGCCGCTTCATCCCTGAAAGCAACGGTTGCCGGCTTCAACAAGCTGCATCCCGACATCAAGGTCACGGTCCAGGATCTCGGCAACCAGCCGACCTATGACAAGTCGATCGCCGGATGCGCGGCCGGCGGCGTCGGGCTGCCCGATATCGTCACCATCGAGAATGGCGAGGCCGAGAATTACTGGAGCCAGTTCCCCGACTGTTTCGTCGACCTGCATACGCTGGGCTATACGCCGGAGGACCAGAAGAAATTCCCCGATTTCAAGCGCACCGAACTCGAAGTCGGCGACAAGGCCTATGCGATGCCGTGGGATTCCGGCCCGGTCGCCGCCTTCTATCGCCGCGACTTCTATGAGAAGGCCGGCGTCGATCCGGCATCGATCAAGACCTGGGACGATTTCATCGCCGCCGGCAAGAAGATCCAGGCCGCCAATCCGGGGGTCTCGATGACCAATGCCGATTTCAACGGCGACAGTGAATTCTTCCGCATGATCTCCAACGAACAGGGCTGCGCCTATTTCGCCGAGGACGGCCAGTCGATCACGGTCAACCAGCCCAAATGCGTCGACGCCATGACCAAGGTCAAGGAGATGAAGGACGCTGGCATCGTCTCGTCCGCCGACTGGGGCACCAAGATCACCAACAACACCGCCGGAGCCGTCGCCACCCAGGTCTATGGCGGCTGGTACGAGGGCACTATCCGCACCGAATCGGCGGGCGAAAACGGCAAATGGGGCGTCTACCTGATGCCGAGCCTGACCGCGGACGGCCCGCGCGCCGCCAATCTCGGCGGCTCTTCGCTCGCCATCACTTCGGCGTCGAAGAACAAGGAAGCGGCCTACGAGTATTTGAAATACACGCTCGGCACCAATGAAGGCCAGATCACCATGCTGAAGGAGTTCGGTCTTGTCCCCTCGCTGGTCTCGGCCCTGAACGACCCCTATGTCAGCCAGGGCCTGCCCTACTGGGGTGGCCAGGCGGTGTGGAAGGATATTCTGGGCACCTTGCCCAAGGTTGTTCCGAGCCGCGGCACGCAGTTCCAGAGCGATGCCGAGATCATCGTCCGCGCGGTGCAGACCAAATATCTCGCCGGCGGCTACCCCGACGCCAAGGCGGCACTCGACGACGCCGCTAGCCAGATCGCCTCGGCGACTGGGCTGCCTGTCAAGTCCTGACCTCCCAGGACGGGGTCCGGGATGGCAAAAGTGCCGTCCTGGACCCGCCACTTGCTCGCTTGTCTTCAACACCAGGGATGAAGGAGGAGAAAAGATGCGCAACCGCAATGCCACGGCCTATCGCTTCCTCACGCCCTATCTCCTGATCTTCGCCATCTTCTGGGTGTGGCCGATCATCTCCTCGTTCCTGATCTCGTTCCAGGCGACGCGTACCGTGCCGTGGCGCTTCGCACCGGGCTTCAACTGGGGCCGGCTGATCGGCGACCCTGCCTTCTTCAACGCGCTGAAGAACACGCTGCTCATCCTCATCATCCAGGTTCCGGTGATGATCGCCCTGGCCATGGTGATGGCGGTGTTGCTGAATTCGCCGCTGCTCAAGGCGCGCGGCCTCTACCGCTTTGCCTTCTTCGCCCCGGTCGTCGTCGGCGAGGTCGCCTATTCAGCGGTGTTCCGGCTGATGTTCAGCCTCGATTTCGGCATCGTCAACAAGCTCTTGAACAGCATCGGCCTGCCGAAGGTCGACTGGTTCTCCAATGTCACGCCGGCCATGGCGCTGATCATGATCGCGGTCACCTGGCGCTGGGCCGGGTACAACGCCATTATCCTGCTGGCAGGCATGCAATCCATTCCCGATGATGTCTACGAGGCGGCGACGCTCGACCGGGTGAGCAAGCTCAAGCAATTCTTCTACATCACCCTGCCGCTGTTGAAGCCGGTCATCGTCTTCTGCGCCGTGCTGTCGATCATCGGCACCATGCAATTGTTCACCGAGCCGTTCCTGATCACCGAGCGCGGCGGGCCGGGCGGCGGCACAGAGACGCTCGGCCTGCTGCTTTACCGCCAGGGTTTCCGCTCGCTCAACTTCGGCTATGCCTCGGCCGTCGCCTACACCATGGCGGGGCTGGCCATCGCGATCACGCTGGTGCAGCTTTGGTTGACGAGGGAACCGAAATGAGTTCGCTCTCGTCGGCAAGACTGAAACGAAGCATTGCACTGCACCTCTTCCTGACGCCGCTGGCGCTGATCTGGCTGTTTCCGCTGTGGATGATGGTGGTGTTCTCGACCATGCCCGACAACGGCATCTTCAGCCCCGGCATCGAACTGTTGCCGCACGGCAACTTCATCGACAATTTCAACAATCTGCAGCGCGACACCGACTTCGTCGGCGCCATCATCATCTCCGTTTGCGTGGCGGTGACCTACACCGTCCTGTCGGTGCTTTTGACCTCGATGGCCGGATGGGCGCTGGCCCGCTACCAGTTCTTCGGCAAAAGCGTCGTCGTCGCCATCATCCTGGGCACCATCACGCTGCCCTATGCGGTGGTGCTGATCCCGCAATTCATCATGGTGGCGCGCGACTTCAAGCTCGCCAACACGTGGGTGGCGCTGATCGTGCCGCCGCTGTTCAATTCGCTTGGCGTGCTGTTCATGCGCCAGAGCTTTTCCATGATGCCGGACGATCTGTTCGATGCCGCCCGCGTCGAGGGCGTCAAGGAGTGGCGCATCTTCGTCTTCATCGCCTTGCCGTTGGCGCGGCCGATGCTGGCCGCACTCTGCATCATCCTGTTTCTCGCCTCCTGGAACAATTATCTCTGGCCGCTTCTGATCAACAGCCAGCCGGGTTCGATGACGGCACCCGTGGCGCTCGGCACGCTGATCGGCCTGACCAAAGTGTCGTGGGGCGGCATCATGGCGGGCGCGGTGATGCTGACCGTGCCGATGCTCATCGTCTTCGTGCTCCTGCAGCGTCATTTCATCGCCGGCATCGCCGCCGGCGCGGTCAAATAAGGAGCAGAATGGCAACCGTCACTCTCACCAATGTCGCCAAGCGCTTCGGCGCGTTCGAGGTCGTCCACGGTGCCAACATCGACATCACCGATGGCGAGTTCGTCGTCTTCGTCGGCCCGTCGGGCTGCGGCAAGTCCACGCTGCTTAGGATGATCGCCGGGCTGGAGGACATCAGCGGCGGCGAGATCGCGATCGGTGGCAAGGTGGTCAATGATGTCGAGCCCGCCGACCGCGGCATCGCCATGGTGTTCCAGTCCTACGCACTTTATCCGCATATGAGTGTCGAACAGAACCTCTCCTTCGGGTTGCGCATGACCGGCAACCCCAAGGCCGACACCGAGCGGCGGGTGAAGCGCGCGGCCGAGATCCTGCGCATCAGCGAATTGATGGAGCGCCGCCCGAAGAAACTTTCCGGTGGCCAGCGCCAACGTGTCGCCATCGGCCGCGCCATCGTGCGCGAGCCGCAAGTGTTCCTGTTCGACGAGCCGCTTTCCAATCTCGATGCCGAACTGCGCGTCCAGATGCGGGTCGAGATCTCAAGGCTGCATAAGGAACTCGGCGCCACCATGGTCTATGTCACCCATGACCAGACCGAGGCAATGACGCTCGCCGACCGGATCGTCGTGCTGCGCGCCGGCCATATCGAGCAGATCGGCAGGCCGCTCGAACTCTATGACAATCCCGACAATATTTTCGTGGCCGGCTTTGTCGGTTCACCGAAGATGAACTTCATCAAGGCCCACACTGTCGGCCGTGATGCAAAAGGCGTTGTGGTCGAATTGGCGGGCGAGGAGAAGGCCCGTGTCGTCCAGCCGTTGACAGGCGTCGCGCCCGAGCCGGGCAGCAAGGTCATCGTCGGCGTGCGGCCCGAACATTTCGGCGTTGCCGGTGAAGGCGACGCTGACCTTACGGTCGCCATCGACGTGGTCGAGCACCTGGGCGGCACGAGTTTTCTCTACGCCAGGACGGCCCATGGCGACGACGTGGTGATCCAGCGCGACGCGGCAAAGGTCCCCGAGACATCAAATGTCACCGTTTCCATCCGCAAATCCTACCTGTTCGACGAAAAAGGGATGCGGCTGCGCTGACCGGCCGCCCCTTTCCCAGCCCGCAAGGAGAATGACATGACTGCATCAACGCCCATTCGCTGGGGCATTCTTGGGCCGGGCGGCATCGCCAAGGCCTTTGCCGGCGGCGTCGCCGGTTCGCGCACCGGTAAACTGGTTGCCATCGGCGCGCGCAATCCCGGCAAGCCGGGACTGGCCGAGAGCTTTCCCGGCGCCCGCATCCTCGACGGTTATGACGCTCTTCTTGCCGATCCGGAGATCGACGCGATCTATATCGCGGTCCCGCATCCAGGCCATGCGCAATGGGCGATCAGGGCGGCGGAAGCCGGAAAGCATGTGCTCTGCGAAAAGCCGCTCGGGCTGACGGCTTTCGAGGCCGACGCCATGATGCATGCGGCGCGCAAGGCCGGCACCTTCCTCGGCGAAGCCTTCATGTACCGGCTGCATCCGCAGATGCTGCAACTGGTGGACCTGATCAAGTCGGGCGTCATCGGCGAGATCAGGATGATCAAGTCGAGCTTTGGCTTCGCCATGCCTGATTTCATGCCGCGGCACCGGCTCTACGCCAACGATCTCGCCGGCGGCGGCATCCTCGATGTCGGCGGTTATCCCGTTTCGATGGTGCGGCTGATTGCTGGTACCGCCATCGGAGCGCCCTTCGCCGAACCCGACAAGGTCGCCGGCACCGCCCATCTTGGTCAATCCGGTGTCGACGAATGGGCCTCCGCTGTCCTGCATTTTCCCGGCGCTATCGTTGCCGAGGTTTCCTGCAGCATCTCGCTCAACCAGGACAATGTTCTGCGCATCTTCGGCACCAAGGGGCGTGTCGAGGTGCCCGACTTCTGGTTCGCCGGCGGCGACCGCGATGTCGGCCCAGGCCGGATCGACGTGATCGGTGCCGACGGCGCGCAAGAGACCATCAGCGTCAACGAGAAGCGCCATGTCTATTCCTTCGAGGTCGATGCCGCCGGCGAGGCGATCCGCGCCGGGCGTCAGGAATTCGCCTGGCCGGGCATGGGTTGGGCCGACAGCCTCGGCACCTTGCGCGTGCTTGACAGATGGCGCGCGGCGGTCGGGCTGGAATATGAGATCGAGAAGGCCTCGCTGCGCACCAACACCATCTCCGGGCGACCCCTGCGCCCGGGCGGCACCGCGATCGGCAAGCGCACCATTCCGGGCCTGGCGAAGCCGGCCTCCGTGGTGGCGCTCGGCTTCGAGGATTTCCGCACCTTCTCCTCCGGGTCGATCCTGCTCGACGCCTTTTTCGAGGCCGGCGGCAATCTCTTCGACACTGGCTATGTCTATGGCGGTGGCTACACCGAGACGCTGCTCGGCCAATGGCTGAGGAACCGTAGCGTGCGCGGGCAATCGGTTGTTATCGCCAAGGGAGCGCATTCGCCGCTCTGCTATCCCGACGTGATCGGCAAGCAGCTTGCCCAGTCGCTCGACCGCCTGCAGACTGACCATGTCGATATCTATTTCATGCATCGCGACAATCCGGACGTGCCGGTCGGCGAATTCGTCGATGCCATGGACCGCGAGGTCAAAGCCGGGCGCATTCGCGGCCCCTTCGGCGGCTCGAACTGGACGATGCAGCGCATGGACGAGGCGATTGCCTATGCCGAGCGAACCGGCAAGCAGAAGCCCGGTGTGCTCTCCAACAATTTTTCGCTGGCCGAAATGCTGGAGCCGATCTGGGCTGGTTGTGTCACCTCCTCCACCGATGACTGGAAGGCCTGGCTGACATCCAGGCAGATGCCGAACTTTGCCTGGTCGAGCCAGGGACGCGGCTTCTTCACCGACCGCGCCGGGCGCGACAGGCTGGACAGCGAGGAACTGGTGCGGGTCTGGTACTCGGAGCGCAATTTCGGTCGTCGCGACCGCGCGATCGAGCTCGCCGCCCGGCTGCGCAAAAGCCCGATCCACATTGCGCTGGCCTATGTGCTCAACCAGCCTTTCCCATCGATCCCCTTGATCGGGCCGCGTACGCTTGGTGAACTGGACGACAGTCTGCGGGCGCTGGACATCGCGCTCTCGCCCGCCGAACTCGAGTGGCTGGACGGCGGCAGCCTGCACGCGGCCTGACAAAACACGGCCCCAAGCGGCGTCAGGTCTCGTCGTCCGACAGTCTGACGCCGCGCCTAGCCGGGGTTCGCAAGCTGGCATACATGCCGGTCGTGCGGAATTGGCTGGGCGTCGTGCCGTAGAGTCGGCGGAAGACCTTCGAAAAATAATTCGCGTCCTCGAAACCGCACAGGATGGCGACCTCCTTTACCGGCAGGAAGTCCGCTTTCGTCAAAAGCTTCGCGGCCCGTTGCAGCCGCTGCTGCAGTACGAACTCGGCGGGCGGCAGGCCCTCGCTCTCGGCGAAACAGCGCGAGAAATGAGCCCGGCTGAGCCCGCTGATCTGGACGAGGTCCGCCACCGGCAGGGCTTTGTCGAGATTGGCGTTGATGTGATCGATGACTGGCTGCATGGCGCTCTGTTTTTCGGCAAAGGCATGCGAGCCGAACACATCGTCATAGAGCGCCATCGCCGCCTCGTAGGCGATCGCCGAAGCAGCACCTGGCGAAGCGGCCCCCTTGATGAGACGCAGGCTGCAATCGGCAAGATGATCGATCGTCGCCGGCTGCAGCCGAAAGACCGGTCCCGACACGTCGAGGATCGACTTGTGGATGCGCAACGCCTCCTCGCCGTTCATCGAGATCCAGAAATATTCCCAGCGCTCGTCCCTGGCCAGCCAGTAGCGGTGGTTGTGCGGCACCAGCACCAGCAGCGTGTCGTTCGTCTGCAGGCGGTAATCGCGGTTCTCGTAGCGCAGCCGGCCGGTGCCGCTGATCGTATGCTGCAGTACGGTGAATGGTGTCTGGCCGCGCTTTCGCCCGTCCCAGTCATAGGTCACGTCCTCGCGCACCTCATAGCCCGTGCTTGTCGGCATGGCATGCAGGCGCTGGCGGCCGCGCGGCAGCGAGACCGTCCGCATTGACTGTCCGTTGGCGATCAAATCCCGCAGCACAAAATTACCCCTGAAAGCATAATCCTTCTCTGGCCGCGCCCGCGAATATGCGCATAATCCCGCCTCGAAGAACGCGAATAACCCGCGATCGAGGAGCGGGCGGGAGGAGAGAAAGCCGGATTCCGGCCTGAATGGCTTGCACGCCAAGGCGTGTAGCCGTCTTCCTCCCTTGCTGCTCCTTGCCTAGCATTCGAATGGATCGAGGTGAAGGTGATGAGTTTCAAAATCGCTATTATCGGCGCCGGCAGCGTCGGTTTCACCAAGAAGCTGTTCACCGATATTCTCTGCGTGCCTGAATTCAAGGACATCGAATTCGCGCTGACGGACCTCAGCGAGCACAATCTGGGGATGATCAAGGCGATCCTCGACAGGATCGTCGAGGCGAACGGATTGCCGACCAGGGTGACCGCGACAACCGACCGCCGCAAGGCAATCGAGGGCGCTCGCTATATCATCAGCTGCGTGCGGGTCGGCGGCCTCGAAGCCTATGCCGACGATATCCGCATTCCCTTGAAATACGGTATCGACCAGTGTGTCGGCGACACGATCTGCGCCGGCGGCATCCTCTACGGCCAGCGCAATATTCCGGTGATCCTCGATTTCTGCAAGGACATCCGCGAAGTTGCCGACACCAACGCCAAATTCCTCAACTACGCCAACCCGATGGCGATGAACACCTGGGCGGCGATCGAATACGGCAAGGTCGACACGGTCGGCCTCTGCCATGGTGTCCAGCACGGCGCCGAACAGATCGCCGCGGTGCTGGGCGCGAAATCGCCGCGGGAACTCGACTATGTCTGTTCCGGCATCAACCACCAGACCTGGTTCATCGATTTGCGGCTGAACGGCCGAAAGATCGACAAAGATGAGCTAGTCGCCGCCTTCGAGGCGCACCCGGTCTATTCCCAGCAGGAAAAGCTTCGCATCGATGTGCTCAAGCGTTTCGGCGTCTATTCGACTGAAAGCAACGGGCATCTTTCCGAATATCTGCCCTGGTACCGCAAGCGCCCCGACGAGATCACGCGCTGGATCGACATGTCGGACTGGATCCATGGCGAAACGGGCGGCTATCTCCGCTATTCCACGGAAACCCGCAATTGGTTCGAGACCGAATATCCGCAATTCCTCGAAGCGGCATCGAAGCCGATCGACGCCTCAAAGCGCTCCAACGAGCATGCCAGCCATATATTGGAGGCGCTGGAAACCAACCGCGTCTATCGCGGCCACTTCAACGTCAAGAATGAGGGCGTGATCACCAATCTGCCGCGCGACGCCATCATCGAATCGCCCGGTTTCGTCGACCGTTTCGGCATCAACATGGCCGCCGGCATCACGCTGCCGGAAGCCTGTGCCGCCACCTGCATGGCCTCTATCAACGTCCAGCGCATGTCGGTCCATGCCGCCATCTCTGGCGACATCGATCTTCTGAAGCTTGCCGTGCTGCACGACCCGCTGGTCGGCGCCGTGTCGACGCCGGAGGAGGTCTGGCAGATGGTGGACGAAATGGTCGTCGCCCAGGCGCAATGGTTGCCGCAATATGCCCACGCGGTTCCTGCGGCCAAAGAGCGGCTGTCGAAATCCACAGTCAAGACCCGGGAATGGGCGGGTGCCGCGCGGCGGGACGTGCGCTCGATCGAGGAACTGCGGGCAGAAAAGGCCGCGCTGAAACAGGCCGTCTGAAAGCGGGCGCGGCGGCGGACCCTCGGGAGGCAGGTCCACCGCAGTCAGCTGCCCGGAGAAATCAGAGAAGTGTGAAGCGGTTCTCCGTCCGGAATTGCATACCGACATAGACAAGACGAGCAGCAGCAAACGTCTGAACACGAGGGAGGACACTAATGAGGAACCTACGCAGTATTGGCATTGCCGCTGGACTGGCGCTGAGCGTCTCCGTTCCAGCGCTCAACGCTTTCGCTTCCGAACCGACCGTCCCGCCGGTGCCGGCGACGTTTCCGGCGGAGGGCAAGATCAAATACGTGGCGCGCGACTCCATCCTGGAGTTCAAGGCGCTGCCCGAGTATCACGAGCCCGGCTGGGTGACGGAAAAATACGTCAAGGCCGGCAAGCTGCCGCCGGTCAAGGAAAGGCTGCCGAAGGAGCCGCTTGTCTTCAAGACGGGCAACATGCCGAACGGCGTCGGCGTCTACGGCGATACGATGCGCCATGTCATCGGCGGCCGGCCGGAAGGCTGGAACTACGGCGCCGGCCAGACCCAAGGCTGGGGCGGCATCGACATCGGCCTTTCCGAGTGCCTGACGCGCACCGCGCCGCTGTTCCAGGTCGAGGCGAAGGATACCGAGCCGCTGCCCAACCTCGCCAAAAGCTGGGATTGGTCGGCCGATGGCCACAAGCTGACCATGCATCTCGTCGAAGGTGCCAAATGGTCCGACGGCGTGCCATTCAACGCCGACGATGTCATGTTCTACTGGGACGACGAGGTCTTGGATCCCAACGTCTCGCCGCTCAACGGCGCCACCCAGGAAACCTTCGGTGTCGGCACGACGCTCAAGAAGATCGACGACTACACCGTCGAGTGGACCTTCAAGGACGCCTTCCCGAAACAGCACCTCTACGCAATGGCCTATGGCACCTTCTGCCCCGGTCCCTCGCATATCTTGAAGCCGCAGCACCCGAAATATTCGAAGAACACCTACGACCAGTTCAAGAACGCCTTCCCGCCGGAGTATATGAACATGCCGGTCATGGGCGCCTGGGTGCCGGTCGAATATCGGGCCGACGACATCATCGTCATGCGCCGCAATCCCTATTATTGGAAGGTGGACGAGAAGGGCAACCAGCTGCCCTATCTCAACGAATTGCATTACAAGCTGTCGACCTGGGCCGACCGGGACGTTCAGGCGGTCGCCGGCGCAGGCGACTTCTCTAATCTCGAGCAGCCGGAAAACTTCGTTGCCTCTCTGAAGCGCGCGGCGGAAGCGAATGCGCCGGCGCGCCTTGCCTTCGGCCCGCGCCTCATCGGCTATAACCTGCGCATGAATTTTTCCGCCAATGGCTGGGGCAATCCGGACGAGCGCGGCCAGGCGATCCGCGAACTGAACCGCAACGAGGATTTCCGCAAGGCCGTCACCATGGCGCTTGACCGCAAGGCGCTGGGCGATTCCCTCGTCAAGGGGCCGTTCACCGCGATCTATCCTGGCGGCCTCTCCTCGGGCACCAGCTTCTACGACCGCAAATCCACCGTCTACTATCCTTTCGACCTCGAGGGCGCCAAAGCCGAACTCGCCAAGGCCGGACTGAAGGACACTGACGGCGATGGTTTCGTCAACTTCCCGGCCGGTACCGCCGGCGGCAAGAATGTCGAGATCGTGATGCTGGTCAACAACGACTACACCACCGACAAAAGCCTCGCCGAAGGCGTGGTCGCGCAGATGGAGAAGCTTGGTCTGCGGATCGTGCTCAACGGGCTCAACGGTACCCAGCGCGATGCCACGCAATATTCAGGCCGTTTCGACTGGCTGATCCGGCGCAATGAGCAGGAGCTGACCTCAGTGGTGCAGAACACCGTGCAGCTCGCTCCAGTCGGCCCCAAGACCAGCTGGGATCACCGCGCGCCGGAAAGCGGGGAGGTCGATCTGATGCCTTTCGAGAAGGATCTCGTCGACATCGTCAACAAGTTCGTCTCGTCGGCGGATAATAATCAGCGCGCCAGTCTGATGCGGGACTTCCAGAAAATCTCGACCGAACACGTCTACAATATCGGCCTGACGGAATATCCCGGCGCGCTGATCATCAACAAGCGCTTCTCGAACATTCCGCAAGGCACGCCGATCTTCATGTTCAACTGGGCTGAGGATTCCATCATCCGCGAACGGGTCTTCGTCGCGGCCGACAAGCAGGCCAAATACGAATTGTTCCCGGAAGAGCTTCCCGGCAAGCCTGGAGACAAGGGTCCGATGTAAGTTTACCTCCCCTGACTGAGAGAGACCCGGCCGCGCCGCTGGCGCGGCCGGGACAAACCAACCCTCCGAGCGCCCCCAAGGAGCGTCCGGCGAGATGAGGAAGCGGACCGCCCATGCTGCGATTCCTGCTCACGCGTATAGCGTCGGCAATACCGGTTCTCGCTATTCTGAGCCTCGTCACCTTTGCCATCATCCAGGCGCCGCCTGGCGACTATGCCGATTACATCCGCTCGCAATTGATCAACCAGGGCGGAGCCTCCTTCGCCGAGGCTGATGCTCAGGCTCAAGCCTATCGCGTCGAGCACGGCCTCGATAAGCCGCTGCCCGTCCAGTATCTCAACTGGATCGGCGGCATCGTCACCCACGGCGATTTCGGCTACAGCCTCTATTACAACAAGCCGGTGGCCGACGTCGTCGGCGAGCGCCTGCCGCGCACGCTGCTTCTGGCTTTGGTCTGCCATCTGCTCGCCTCGGTGCTGGGCATCACCTTCGGCATCTGGGCGGCGACCCGGCAATACACCTGGATCGACTCGACCCTGTCGGCGATTTCGTTCCTCGGCATGACGGTGCCGCGCTTCCTGATGGCGCTGATCATCGTCTATCTCCTGGTCTTCCAGTTCAATGTCTCGGAGATCGGCTCATTCTTCTCGCCGCAATATGGCGGCGCGCCATGGTCGTGGGCGAAGTTCGTCGACCTGGTCAAGCATGTCTGGCCGGTGGTGGCGATCGCCACCTTCGGCGGCCTTGCCTACAATATGCGCGTCATGCGCGGCAATCTGCTCGATACGCTCAACGCGCAATATGTCGAGACGGCCAAGGCCAAGGGCTTGACCGGTAGCGCCGTCGTGATGCGCCACGCCGTGCCGAATGCCCTGCATCCGCTGGTCATGTATCAGGGCGTGGTGCTGCCCTATATGCTGACCGGCGAGATCGAGACGGCGATCATCTTCGCGCTGCCGACCGTCGGTCCGGCGATCGTCGGCTCGATGGCGGTCGGCGACGTCTATGTCACCGCCACCTTCATGATGGTGCTGTCGGCGACGCTGATCGTCGGCAACATCATCGCCGACATGCTGCTCGTCCTGCTCGATCCGCGCGTGCGCCAGTTCGGGGAGGGTTAGATGCTGGCACGAGATCCTTCACCACCGCCACTGCCGGCCGAGCGAGCCACAGTGGCGCCCGCACGCGGCAATGAGAGCTACATGGCGCTTGTCTGGCGCCGGCTGAAGCGCTCCTGGACCGGCATGGCCGGGCTTTGGCTGGTCGTGCTGCTCCTGGTCATGGCCGTATTCGCCGAATTCCTGGCGCCGATGGACCCGAAGGCGACCGATGTCGGCTTCGCTCCGCCGCAGCTGCCGTCCTTCCACGACAAGGACGGCAATTTCGTCGCGCGGCCGAGGGTCTATGCACTGTCCGATTCGGCCGACCTCGATCCGGTTACTTTCCAGCCCATCGTCGGCCCCGACTACGACCACCCGAGGCTGCTTGGCTTCTTCGTCGAAGGCGCACCGTACAAGCTCTTCGGACTGATACCGGCGAACCGGCATTTCTTCGCCTCGACGGATGGCCAGCCGGTGCATTTCCTCGGCACCGACAAATTCGGCCGCGACGTGCTGTCGCGCGCCATCCACGGCTCGCGCGTCTCACTGATGATCGCGCTGACGGTCGTCTTCATCATCACCGTCATCGGCACCACCGTCGGCATGGTCTCCGGCTATTTCGGCGGCCGGTTCGACGTCTGGATGCAGCGCTTCGTCGAACTGGTGCTCGCCTTCCCGCAACTGCCGCTCTACCTGGCGCTGACGACGTTGATCCCGGTCACCGCGCCGACCAATGTGTTCCTCGCCTTCGTCATCATCGTCATGTCGGCGCTGGGCTGGGCGCAGATGTCGCGCGAGGTGCGCGGCAAGACGCTGGCGCTGGCGCGCATAGAGTATGTGCGCGCCGCCATGGCGGTCGGCGCGACAGACCGGCGCATCATCCTGCAGCACATCTTTCCCAATGTGATGAGCCACGTGATTGTCGCCGTGACGCTGGCGATCCCGACGGTGGTGCTGCTCGAATCCTTCCTCGGGTTCCTCGGTTTTGCCGTCAAGCCGCCGCTGATCTCCTGGGGCCTGATGCTGCAGGACACCGCGACCTATTCGGTCATCGGCACTTATCCCTGGATCCTGTCGCCGGTCGGTTTCGTGCTCGTCACCGTCTTTGCCTTCAACGCGCTGGGCGACGGCCTGCGCGATGCCGTCGATCCGTATTGAGGGGACCGGGATGACCATTGTACTCGCCGAGCCCTTCGCACCAGCTTTCCGCCTTGACCATGATGGGCGCCAGGGAGAGCCCGTCATCGATGCCCGCAACATCGAGGTGGCCTTCAAGGTCGAACACGGTGTCGTCGAGGCGGTCAAGGACATCTCGTTTCAGCTCTATCGCGGCGAGACGATCGCGATCGTCGGCGAATCCGGTTCCGGCAAGTCGGTGACGGCGCGCACCGTCATGGGGCTGCTGTCGCGCCGCGCCACCGTGTCGCCGAAATCGAGCATCTGTTACGACGGGCGGGACATCCTGAAATTTTCCGAAAGCGCCCGGCGCAAGCTGCGCGGCAACCGCATCTCGATGATTTTCCAGGAGCCGATGAGCTCGCTCAATCCGATCTATACGGTCGGCAGCCAGATCGTCGAAGCAATCCGGGTGCATCGCCAGGTGAGCCGCAAGCAAGCCTGGGCGCGGGCGCTAGAGCTGCTGCGGCATGTGCAGATCCCCGAACCCGAAGCGCGGCTCAAACAATATCCGCACCAGCTCTCGGGCGGGCAGCGGCAGCGCGTGATGATCGCCATGGCGCTCGCCAACGATCCCGACGTGCTGATCGCCGATGAGCCGACGACCGCGCTTGATGTCACGGTCCAGGCGCAGATCCTCAACCTGATCCGCAATCTGCAGAAAGAGCTGCGGATGGCGGTGATCCTGATCACCCACGATCTCACCGTGGTGCGCAAGTTTTCGGACTACGTCTATGTGATGCAGCATGGCGAAATGTGCGAGCACAACGTCACCGAACGGCTCTTCGCCGCTCCGCGGCATCCCTACACCCAGCGGCTGCTTGCCTCCGAGCCACGCGGCCGGCCGCAACCGCTGCCCGAGGGCAGCGGCACCATCCTCGAGGCGAACGGCGTGCGCGTCTGCTTCATGCTGCGCCATGGAACGTTCCTGAAGCCGGACTGGCGCGAACTGGTTGCCGTTGACGACCTCGACCTCAAGCTTTGCCGCCACGAGACGCTGGGACTGGTCGGCGAATCCGGTTCTGGCAAGACCACATTCGGCCAGGCGCTGCTGAGGTTGGCCGACGCCAAACGCGGCGAGATCCGCTTCGATGGCCAGCCTATCCATGGCCTGTCGCGAGGCGAGATGCGGCCGCTGCGTTCGCGCATGCAGATCGTCTTCCAGGATCCGTTCTCCTCGCTCAACCCGCGCATGACGATCGGCCAGATCATCGAGGAAGGGCTGATCGTCAACAGCATCGGCGCAACACGGCGCGAGCGGGTCGAGCGGGTGCGCGAGGCACTGGTCAGTGCCGGCATGCCGGGCGATATCCTGTCGCGGTTTCCGCATGAGTTCTCCGGTGGCCAGCGCCAGCGTATCGCGATTGCGCGGGCCATCGCACTCGAACCCGAATTCATCCTGCTCGACGAGCCGACATCGGCGCTCGACCTCTCCGTCCAGGCGCAGATCATCGACCTGCTGCGCAAGCTGCAGGACGAGCGTGGTCTGAGCTATCTCTTCATCTCGCACGACCTCAAGGTGGTGCGCGCGCTGTGCCACCGCGTCATCGTCATGCAGCACGGCAAGATCGTCGAGCAGGGCCCTGTCGACGAGGTCCTCACCAATCCCAAGACCGCCTACACCGAACGGCTCGTCAGGGCCGCTTTCGACGTGGCCTGAACACATGCCGGAGGTTACATTGGCAAGACATCCCAGGATCACTTTCATCGGCGCCGGTTCGACGGTGTTCATGAAGAACATCGTCGGCGACGTGCTGCAGCGCCCGGCACTTTCGGGCGCCACGATCGCGCTGATGGACATCAATTCGCAGCGGCTGGAAGAAAGCGCCGTCGTCGTCAACAAGCTGATCGCCACACTCGGCGTCAAGGCGAAGGCCGAGACCTACACGGACCAGCGCAAGGCGCTGGCGGACGCCGATTTCGTCGTCGTCGCCTTCCAGATCGGCGGCTATGAGCCCTGCACCGTCACGGATTTCGAGGTGCCGAAGAGATACGGGCTGCGCCAGACGATCGCCGATACGCTCGGTGTCGGCGGCATCATGCGGGGCCTGAGGACCGTGCCGCATCTGTGGAAGATCTGCGAGGACATGCTTGCAGTCTGCCCGCAGGCGATCATGCTGCAATACGTCAACCCGATGGCGATCAACACCTGGGCGATCTCAGAGAAATATCCCGAGATCAGGCAGGTCGGGCTGTGCCACTCGGTGCAAGGCACGGCGATGGAACTGGCGCACGACCTCGACCTTCCTTACGACGAGATTCGTTACCGCTCGGCTGGTATCAACCACATGGCCTTCTACCTGAAGTTCGAGCATCGCCAGCCGGACGGATCCTACCGCGACCTCTATCCCGATCTCGTGCGCGCCTATCGCGAAGGCCGCGCGCCGAAGCCCGGCTGGAACCCGCGCTGCCCCAACAAGGTGCGTTACGAGATGCTGACGCGGCTGGGCTATTTCGTCACCGAAAGCTCGGAGCATTTTGCCGAATACACGCCCTATTTCATCAAGGACGGCCGCCCCGATTTGATCGAGAAATACGGCATTCCGCTCGATGAATACCCCAAGCGCTGCATCGAGCAGATCGAGCGCTGGAAGGACCAGGCGCAGGCGTATAGCTCGGCCCAACGTATCGAGGTCGAGGAGTCCAAGGAGTATGCCTCCTCGATCATGAATTCGGTCTGGACCGGTGAGCCGTCGGTGATCTACGGCAATGTCCGCAACAATGGCTGCATCACCTCGCTGCCCCGCGATTGCGCGGCCGAAGTGCCGTGCCTGGTCGATGCGTCCGGCATCCAGCCGACCTATATAGGCGACCTGCCGCCGCAATTGACGGCGCTGATCCGTACCAACATCAACGTGCAGGAACTGACGGTGCGGGCGCTGATGACGGAAAACCGCGAACACATCTATCACGCGGCGATGATGGACCCGCACACGGCGGCCGAACTCGACCTCGACCAGATCTGGTCATTGGTCGACGATCTCCTGGCCGCCCACGGCGACTGGCTTCCGGCCTGGGCGCGTGGTGATCGCAAGAACCAGGCCGCCTGACCGGCCGCCCGGGCTTCATTTCGGCCCTGGCTTCATTTCGGCTCGTCGGCGTCCGGTTCTTCCTCTTCGTCGCGAGCGGAGATGACATAGGCGCCCTTCAGCCAGCGGTTGAGGTCGATGTCCTTGCAGCGCGTCGAGCAGAACGGATAGGTCTCGCGCGCCGACGGCTTGCCGCATTCGGGGCAAGGGCGCTTGGGCCGCAGTGGCGTGACTTTGTCGTCCGCGCTCATGGTCGCGCGGACAACCAGTTTTGATGGGTCTTGAAACCTTCGCCCGACAGCAGCGCCGCCGTCTCATAGAGCGGCAGGCCGACAATATTGGTGTAGGAGCCGACGAGCTTGACGACGAAGGAGCCGGCGAGACCCTGGACGGCATAGCCGCCGGCCTTGCCCCGCCATTCGCCCGAGGCGACATAGGCGTCGATTTCCTCGCGTGGCAGCCGCTTGAAACGCACCCGCGTCTCGACCAGCCGCTGGCGCATTTTGCCCCCCGGCGTGATCAGGCAGATGCCGGAATAAACCCGGTGCGAACGGCCGGACAACAGCCCGAGGCAGTTGGCGGCGTCATCCAGTGTCTCGGCCTTGGGCAGGATGCGTCGCCCGACGGCGACCACTGTGTCGGCCGCCAGCACAAAGCTTGGCGCATAGTCGGTCTCGGCCTTCAGCGATGCGAACGCCTTCTCGGCCTTTTCCTTCGACAGCCGTTTGGCCAGCGAACGCGGATGCTCGGCACGCAGCGGCGTTTCGTCGATATCGGCTGGCAGGATGCGGTCCGGCTCGATGCCGGCCTGCTGCAAGAGTTCGATGCGACGCGGCGAACCCGAGGCAAGCACCAGCTTATGCAAAATGCTCATCGCGCTCGAGTCTTGATCTTACTTGAAACGGTAGGTGATGCGGCCTTTGGTCAGGTCGTATGGCGTCATCTCGACCAGAACCTTGTCGCCGGTCAGCACGCGGATGCGGTTCTTGCGCATGCGGCCGGCCGTATGGGCGATAATCTCGTGTTCGTTTTCGAGCTTTACCCTGAACATCGCGTTGGG
This sequence comes from Mesorhizobium sp. B2-5-13, assembly GCF_006440535.1. NCBI lineage: Bacteria > Pseudomonadati > Pseudomonadota > Alphaproteobacteria > Hyphomicrobiales > Phyllobacteriaceae > Mesorhizobium > Mesorhizobium sp. B2-5-13. The sequence continues at coordinate 18,738 of NZ_VFUI01000009.1, forward strand.
CAACAATTCCGTGACGATACCCGGAAACTCGAGGACTTCTTCCTTCGGCATTCGATACCTTTGCTTGGATGACAGTTCCGGCGCCTAGAGCATGATGCCGAAAAGTGTGAAGCGGTTTTCCGACGACATCACGCTCTACTTCTTTGACCTAGAGTCGGATGATTTCAGGTCGGACAGGACCTGAAATCATCCGACTCCAGCCGGAATTTCGGCGGAACCTATATGATAATCGTGCGCTTGTGAACACGCTTAATCCGTCGCGTTTTTTGCTTCGGGAAGCAAAAAACGTCGGCTTATGCGTAACTTCAGCCGCTCGCGCACGTCGCGATAGCTTGCCATGATCTGTTCACGCGTGCCGTCGGCACCGGTCGGGTCCGGCGTCGGCCAGTATTCCACCTCGACGGCAAGCGAGCGGGTGAGTTCGAGTGCCGCATGGTGCGCCTCCGGCGCCAGTGTCACGATCAGGTCGAAATAGTCGTCCTCGAGATCGTCCAGCGTCCGTGGATGGCGTTCGCCCAGCGTCAGACCGTCTTCGGCAAGCACGGCATCGACGAACGGGTCGCGCTCGCCGGCGCGCACACCCGCCGAGGCGACGAAAATGGTAGCGGGAAGCATCCGGCGCGCCAGCTGCTCGGCCATTGGCGAGCGCACGGCATTCATGCCGCACAGGAACAGGACCGAGCGGGGCAGGGCGCCGGCGACCAGGATCAGCCCCGCCAGTGCAGCACGCAGACCAGCGTGAACAGCCGTCGCGCCGTGTCGAAGTCGATGTCGATCTTGCCGGAGAGCCGATCCATCAGCGTCTGCGAGCCCTCATTGTGCAGGCCACGGCGGCCCATGTCGATCGCCTCGATGTGGCTCGGCGTCGAGGAGCGGATGGCGTCGTAGTAGCTCTCGCAGATCATATAGTAGTCCTTGACGATGCGCCTGAGCGGCGTCAGCGACAGGATGTGGGTGACGACGGCGGCGCCGTCCTCGCGCGCCACGGCAAAGACCAGGCGGGACTCGGCCAGCGACAGCTTCAGCCGGTAAGGACCTGTACCGCTGTCGTTGACAGGCTTAAAACTGTTCTCCTCGATCAGGTCGAAGATCGCCACCGCCCGTTCATGCTCGACATCGGGCGTCGAACGGCCGATCGATTCATCGAGTTCGACATCGATCAGTTTTGCGCGGGTTTGATCGTGGCCCGTCATGCCGGCCTACATGTTCAGACGTATGGCGACAGAGCGGCCATGCGCGTCGAGCCCTTCCGCCTGAGCGAGTGCGATCGCCGCCGGTGCCAGCATGCGCAACTGCTCCGGCCCGAGCTTCAGGACCGAGGTGCGCTTGACGAAGTCGAGCACGGAAAGGCCCGACGAGAAGCGCGCCGAGCGCGCCGTCGGCAGCACATGGTTGGAGCCGCCGACATAGTCGCCGATGACCTCGGGCGTGTGGCGGCCGAGAAAAACCGCGCCGGCGTTGCGCATCCTTGCGAGGAAGCCCTCGGCATCGTCGATGGCCAGTTCGACGTGTTCGGCGGCGATACGGTCGACCAGCGGCAGCGACGCCTCGATCGTTTCGACCTCGATCACCGCGCCGAAATCGCGCCAGCTCGCCGCCGCCGTTTCCGCGCGCGACAGGCTCTGCAACTGGCGTTCGACCGCTTGTTCAACCGCTTTGCCGAAAGCCGGGTTGTCGGTGATCAGGATCGACTGCGACGACACGTCATGCTCGGCCTGGGCAAGCAGGTCCGCCGCGATCCACTCCGGATCATTGCCGCCGTCGGCCACCACAAGCACCTCCGACGGCCCGGCGATCATGTCGATGCCGACAGTGCCGAACACCCGCCGCTTGGCCGCGGCGACATAGGCATTGCCGGGGCCGACGATCTTTGCCACCGGCTTGATCGTCTGCGTGCCATAGGCAAGTGCCGCGATCGCCTGCGCGCCGCCGACGCGGTAGATTTCGGAGACGCCTGATATATCCGCCGCCACCAGCACCAGCGGATTGACGATGCCGTGCGGTGCCGGCACGACCATGACGATGCGCTCGACGCCGGCTACCTTGGCCGGCACGGCGTTCATAAGCACCGAGCTCGGATAGCTTGCCGTGCCGCCCGGCACATAGAGCCCGACCGCCTCGATCGCGGTCCAGCGCGAGCCGAGCTCGACGCCGGCGGCATCCGTGTAGCGTTCGTCCTGCGGCTTTTGCCGCTGGTGGTGGGACCGGATGCGGTCACGCGCGAATTTCAGCGCCTCGACCGTGGCCGGATCGGCCTCGGCATAGGCGCCGGCGATGTGTTCCGCCGAGACGGCAACGCCGAGTTCGGCGAGGTCGCCTCCGCCGAATTTCTTCGTGTAGTCGATCAGTGCCGCGTCGCCCTCGGCACGCACGCGCGCGATGATGTCGCGCACCACGGCGTCGACATCGGCCGACACCTCGCGCTTGGTCGTAAGGAAGGCGGCGAAACGCTGCTCGAAATCGGCGTCGGACTGGCGAAGCGTGATGGGCATCGTATGCTCAAGCCCTGTGTATGGGGCGCGATGTGGCTTCCCACGCGCCGCCAATATCGGCAAGGCGGGCCTCGATGCATTCGACATCGAGCATGATCGTGCCGCCGCCCGAAAAGATCAGTTCGATGATGCCCGCGGGCTTGCTGATCTCAATGAAGCTGATCGCCAGCAGGGAGAGGATTTCGGCCGGCTTGTCGCGCGCGATGCCGTTGGTCTTGGCGCCCAGCACCCGGTCGAAATGCAGCACGGCCTGCCGTCGCTCATTATGTTGGCGAAACAGGCCGGATTTGGCTTCCCACACGAAACGGTTCATGGTCAGCACGAAACGCTTGGCTTTGGGCAGGAATTCGAGGTCCGAGACCTTCATCACGGCGTCCTGGAGATGGGCCGAGACGATGCTCAGATCCTGGTCGTCGAGCGCGATGAGTTTTAAGACCATGCGGATTTCATACCTAGAGGTTGGCAACCAGCCTTTCTGTTAGGCGGTCTTTCCGATCGGTGCAACCGCGCCAAGAATGCTGCCAGAGGCAATTGCCTCAGGTTTTGCACCCCTCATCGGCCCTGCCGGCACTTCTCCCCCGCATAGTGGCGGGAGAAGGACGCTTCGCAGATGATTTCGCCAAGCGACCGTGGATCGTTAAGCCGAAATACGCTCGATCACCGCGCCGCAATTGGAAAGCTTTTCCTCCAGCCGCTCGAAACCGCGGTCGAGGTGATAGACGCGATTGACCGTGGTCTCGCCTTCGGCCGCCAGGCCAGCGATGACCAGCGAGACGGATGCGCGAAGATCGGTCGCCATGACCGGCGCGCCTTTCAGCTTCGCCACGCCGTCGACGATCGCCGTCTGGCCCGAAAGCGTGATGTGGGCGCCGAGCCGAGCCAGTTCCTGGACGTGCATGAAGCGGTTTTCGAAGATCGTCTCGGTGATGCGCGACTTGCCCTTGGCCATGGTCATAAGGCCCATGAACTGCGCCTGCAGGTCGGTCGGGAAGGCCGGGAAGGGCGCCGTCGTCACATCGACCGGCGAAATGCCGGCGCCATTGCGCCTCACGCGGATGCCGGAATTGGTCTGCGTGATCTCCGCGCCCGTCTGGGAAATCACGTCGAGCGCCGTCTGCAGCAGCTCCGGCCGCGCGCCTTCGAGCACAACGTCGCCGCCGGTCATCGCCACAGCCATGGCATAGGTGCCGGTCTCGATGCGGTCGGGGATGACGCGCACGCGCGCGCCCGACAGCGCTTCAACGCCGTCGATGGTGATGGTCGGCGTGCCGGCGCCGGAAATCCTGGCGCCCATGGCGTTGAGGCATTCGGCGAGGTTGACGATCTCGGGCTCGCAGGCGGCGTTTTCGAGCACCGTCTCGCCCTTGGCGAGCGATGCCGCCATCATCAGCACATGGGTGGCGCCGACCGAGACCTTGGGGAAGGCGTAACGGTTGCCGACGAGGCGGCCATTCCGGGTCTTGGCGATGACATAGCCGGTATCGACATCGATATCGGCGCCCAGCGCCTGCAGGCCTTCGAGGAACAGATCGACCGGACGCGTGCCGATGGCGCAGCCGCCGGGCAGCGAGACCTTGGCCTCGCCCATCCGGGCCAGCAGCGGCCCGATCACCCAGAACGAGGCGCGCATCTTGGACACCAGCTCGTAAGGGGCGGTGGTATCGACGATGTTGCGGGCGGAGAAGTTGATGGTGCGCGAATAGCCCTCATTCTGCTTCTCGCGGCGGCCATTGACCGAATAGTCGACGCCGTGATTGCCGAGGATGCGGATCAGTTGCTCGACATCGGCCAGATGCGGCACGTTTTCGAGTGTCAGCGTATCGTCGGTCAGAAGCGAGGCGATCATCAGCGGCAGAGCGGCATTTTTGGCGCCCGAGATCGGAATGCTTCCGGCAAGCTTGTTGCCGCCGACAATTCTGATGCGATCCATTAGAGAATGTCCCTCTCAGCCAGAAAAGGCCGGTTCAATCGTTTGAGTGTATCGGCCCGTCTAGACCATTGACCAATGTGGTTCAAGAAATAGGATTCACCCACCCCGGCCCAAGAATGGCCGATTTGAGTTAATCTTTCTTCATTTCCTTGGCCGCGCCGAGCCCGTCGGGCCGTTGGTCGGCCTCACCTGTGCGGCGCGAGCGCGACTGCGCCTTGCGCTTCTGCAGATTGGCGCGCAACTGCTCGGCGAGCCGGCTCTTGCGGGTTGTTTCGCTGCTTTTCGGTGGATTTGTCTTGTCGTTCATCATCCCGCCCCGGTTGGCGACGAGCCAACCCGCCATTCAGGGATAGCCAACATTGTGGCGCCGCCATGTCATGGAAAGCTATCCGGCAAAGGCTTTCACAGAAGCGTTGTTCTTGGCCTTGCGCTTGCCGGTTCGATATGGCAGAAGCCCGCCATCGGCGGCTGCGGTAGCTCAGTGGTAGAGCACTCCCTTGGTAAGGGAGAGGTCGAGAGTTCAATCCTCTCTCGCAGCACCAGATTTTCCCGAATCGACCACTCGTTGCGCTGGCGCTTCGAGGCTATTCGTCGCTAGCAGGCGAATGAAGGCACGCGCCGGAATCCGTGGATTGCCCATGGCGTTTGTTTCTTTTGCCTTACCGGGATGATCAGCCTACGCCACCGACCAGCCGCCATCGTGAATTCCGGCATGCCCTGCCGGCCGAGTTGACGCCGGCATGTCCTGCGCTCGGCAGGTTTCATTGGCAAGGAGGGACCGTTCCCTGCTATTGCCCCAGGGATTCCGGGGCAACCACCTGCCCCATGGAGCGTCAGATGGCCGTACTCACACGCCGCGCACTTCTCAAAACCGCCGCCATCGCTGGCGCAAGCGGTTTTGGGCTTGCCGCGATCGGCAGGATTGGCGGCTGGGCCGCGACCACGCCTGAACCGGTGGTGCTGCGGACCGCGAAAATCCAGGCGAAGCTGATGGATGTCGGCCAGACCAACAATGTGCTGACCTACGGCAACGCCGGAATGCCGCCGGTGCTCAGGATGAAGAAAGGCGAACCCTTCGCCGCGCGCCTCGTCAACGCCATCGATGATCCGACAACCATCCACTGGCACGGCATTCGCCTGCCGAACAAGATGGACGGCGTGCCCTTCCTGGTGCAGCCTTACGTCTACACCGGCGATCATTTCGACTATGCCTTCACGCCGCCCGACGCCGGCACCTTCTGGTATCACCCGCACTGCAACACGCTGGAGCAGATGGGGCACGGCCTGACTGGCGTGATCGTGGTCGAAAACCCGAACGATCCGAAATTCGACGCCGAGTTTGTCCTCAACCTGCGCGACTGGCGCCTTGGCGACGACGGCCAGTTCATCGATCAGTTCCGACCGCGCGATGCGGCCAGGACCGGCACTTACGGCACGGTGCGCACGGCGAACTGGCTCGACCAGCCACAATATGACGCGCCGGCCGGCGGGTTGGTGCGGCTGCGCGTTGCAATCACCGATGTCACCCGAATCTACGCCTTTCGCGTCGACGGCGCCGAAGCTGATGTCATCGCGCTGGACGGCAACCCGGTGCCGCGGCGTTTTGCACCCGACGCCCTATTGATCGGACCCGGTCAGCGTCTGGAACTCGCTGTCCGCATGCCCGACAACGAGGGCGCGCTTGTGACCTTGCGGGACGCCAGGGGCACCAAGCCGAAAGCCTTGGCGACGCTGCGCGCGGTTGGAGCTTCCCTCAAACGCGACAGCCGCGATCTCGCACCGCTGGAGGCCAATCCGGTGGCCGAGGTCGATCTCACCACTGCCCAGCATATTTCGCTGTCGCTCAGCGCGACGGCGGAGAACGTCCCGAGCGACAGCATCTGCGGCTCGCTCGGCTACAGTTTCTGGGCCATCAACAAAGTGCCGTGGCCGGGCGATACGCCCGATCCGACTGCGCCCTTGGCCGAACTGAAGCTCGGCAAAAGCTACATCATCGACATGGAAAACCTGACGCCGCAATCGCATCCGATGCATTTGCACGGCATGAGCTTCAAGGTTTTGTCATCCTCGACACGGCCGGTGCAGCCGTTGATTTCGGACACCTATCTCATCCAGCCCAATGAGAAGGTGAGCCTTGGCTTGGCCGCCGACAATCCCGGCGACTGGCTGCTGCATTGCCACATCATCGAGCACCAGAAATCGGGCATGACGAGCTACGTCAGGGTAGTTTGAAGCCGTCACGACGATGTCAATTCGCAACCCTGGGCCAATAATTCGCGGCGAATGCGGATTTTCCCCGCGATTCCCTTGGAAATCGGCGGTCGCGAGTGGTTTCGTTGGCACAGGGGACCAGTCCCTGCTAATTCGGCCCCAAATCAAGAAGCTGTGGACATTCCCTGCATGACCAATGTCGCTTTGACGGGACTTGCCCGCGATCTCGCCAGACGCGCCGCCGAGGGCCGCCCCGTGCGCATCGGCGTCATCGGCTCGGGCGAAATGGGCACCGATCTGGTCACGCAAGGCATGCTGATGCCGGGCATTTCGGTCTGTGCCGTCTCGACCCGGCGCCCGCACACCGCGCGTGACGCCATCCGCATCGCCTATGGCGACGAGGCGATGGCGGTCGAAGCCGACACTGCATCGAAAGTCACAGACGCCATCGAAGGCGGCAGGATCGCCATCACCTCGAACGAGATGCTGGTGACCAATCCACTGATCGACGTGGTCATCGACGCCACGGGAAAACCCGGCGTTGCCGCCGATTTCGACCTGATGGCGATGGAGCATGGCAAGCATCTGGTGATGATGAATGTCGAGGCCGACGTCACCATCGGCTGCTATCTCAAGCAGCAGGCCGACCGGCTTGGCGTCGTCTATTCGGTCGGCGCCGGCGACGAGCCGTCAAGCTGCATGGAACTGATCGAGTTCGCGTCCGCACTCGGCCTGACCATCGTCTCGGCCGGCAAGGGCAAGAACAACCCGCTCAACCATGATGCCGTGCCCGACGACTATCGCGACGAGGCGGCCCGCCGCAACATGAACCCGCGCATGCTGGTCGAGTTCGTCGATGGCTCCAAGACCATGGTCGAGATGTGCGCCATCGCCAATGCGACCGGACTGGTGCCCGACGTGCCTGGCATGCACGGCCCCAAGGCCGACCGCGACGACCTCGTCAAGGTGCTGATCCCGCGCGAGGACGGTGGCCTCCTGCTGAAAAAGGGCGTTGTCGATTACACGATCGGCAAGGGTGTGGCGCCTGGTGTCTTCGTCATCGTCGAGGCGAAGCATCCGCGCATCATCGAGCGCATGGATGACCTGCATATCGGCCATGGCCCCTATTACAGCCTGTTTCGACCATATCACCTGACCTCGTTGGAAGTGCCGCTGACAGCGGCCCGCATCGTGCTGTTCGGCAAGCCCGACATGGTGCCGCTGCCGAGGCCGGTCGCCGAGGTCTGCGCCGTCGCCAAGCGCGATCTCGCCGCTGGCGAGACCCTCGATGCGATCGGCGAAACCTGCTATCGCTCCTGGACCATGACCGTCGGCGAAGCCCGCGCCCAACACGCCGTCCCGGTCGGCCTGCTCGAGGGCGGCAAGGTGCTGAAACCGGTCAGGAAAGGCGAGTTGCTGACCGCCGACAATGCAGCGCCCGACCAGACGACCAGGTTGTTTGGGCTGCGCCGGCTGCAAGATGAGATGCTGTACGAAAAATAGGTCGTTGTGGCGCCGTCATGACAAATGGACTACATTGTAGTGGCAAATGTCGCTGAGGATCGGCCAACGAACCTCCAGATTAGGGACCCGCGCGCACGTGAACTGGCGCAGCGGCTCCCAAACGCAAGATTTCGATCACCGAAGCGGTTATCGAAGCGCTTGAATCTGAATTGAAACGGGAAAGCGGACACTTTCCCCTGGCGAAACGGCTGGCTGCCATAGCTGATGAACTTAAAGCCAAAGCCGGCCCCGGCGGCCGACCTGTGAGCAAGGATGAAATCGACGACATGTGGGGACATCCCTGATGTTCGTCGACACCTCCGTAATCGTCGCAATTCTTTCGGGAGAAGGGGATGCCGGCGAGTGGAGCGATCGGATCGCGGCTGCACCTCACAAGATTACGTCCGCGCTGGTTGTGCTCGAAGCGTCGATGCGGCTTTGTACGACGCTTGCTGTCGAACCGGTGGTCGCGGAAATGGCGATTGAGGCGCTTCTGCGCGAGGCCGAAATCGAAATTGTGCCGATCGACGCCGGCGATGCCAAATTGGCGATCCGGACGTTTTCGGACTATGGAAAGGAACGTGGGCATCCCGCGCAGCTCAATCTTGCCGATTGCCTATCCTACGCCTGCGCAAAGAGCCACCGCTCGGCGTTGCTCTACAAAGGCAACGACTTTTCGCACACGGATCTCGCCTAGCGAGATGTTCGCTCTACTTGCCCAGTTCGATCGACCTTAGTCGCGCCGCTTCCACCGCTTGCGTGAGCAGATTGGTCAGCCGGTCCTCGCCCATCAGCACGCCAAGCGCGGCCGCCGTCGTGCCGTTGGGGCTGGTCACCTGCTGGCGCAGCACACCCGGATCCTCGCGGCTTTCGGCGGCGAGCGATGCGGCGCCGTAGACGGTCTGCATGGCAAGCAGCTTGGCGGTTGCCGTCGGGAGCCCGGCCTTCTCGGCGGCAACGGTCAGTGCCTCGATGAAATGGAAGATGTAGGCCGGACCCGATCCGGACACGGCGGTCACCGCATCCATCAGGCTCTCGTCATCGATGGTGGTCACTTTGCCGCTGGCCGACAAGAGGTCGGCGACGAGACGCTTGATGTCTCCGGAAACCAGGGGATTGGAAAACACCACCATCATGCCCTTGCCGATGGCAGCCGGCGTGTTGGGCATGCAGCGCGCGATCGGCGCACGGTTGCCCAGGACCTGCTCGAAGGTAGCGACGGGCGTGCCGGCGGCGATGCTTACAAAAGTGGTGCGGCCGTCGCCGAAGCGCTTGTAGGCGGCGGTGACGTCACGGATCACCTGCGGCTTCACGGCGATGACGACGAGTTCAGGCACGGCATCCGCCGGAATACCTCCGGCTTCCGCCGCCGTGCCGCAGCCCAGAGTCGCCGCGCGCTGGCGCAGGTCTCCATTGGGCTCGACCACGAAAACCGCCGAGGGTGCAAGCTTGCCGGACTTCAACCAGCCCGAGAGCATGGCGTAACCCATATTGCCGCAGCCGGCGAGAACAAGCCTGATCGTCATCGAGAGCCCTCCTAGGAAAGGCCATGACATAGACGCTCGCGGATCGGTGGGGAAGCCCTCTCAGGACCGCTGGACGGGCATGCGCACCTCGATGGGCGTTGAGTGCGGTGAACAGCACCACCATCATGAAGCAATCGCCGAGATAGATGTTCTCCTTGCGCAGCGGAATGCGCATGTAGTCGCGCAACTGTGCGATGAGATAGGTCGCCACGCAAAGGGCAGGGATGCCCATCAGCACGATTCTGAAGCTTTCAGATGTGTTGAAAGTTACCGCAAACATGGCGTGAATTCCTGCCATCATCCTCCGCAAATTAACCTTTTGTTTCCCATGCCTGTTTAGCGTGGCTTAATGAATGGCCGACCGCCGCCGCCAAGCGACTAAAGAGTAAGCTCCACGACAATGGTCGACAGGAAAAACCGTGAGGACTGGAAGCGCGAGCGCTCCTTGCTGGCGCTTGGCGAGGCCTTGCGTGGCGAGGACGACGCGTCGCTGGTGTCGATAGGAGACCGCGCGGACCCCTCATGGCGCGAGGATGCCGCCACCCGACATCGCCTGGCCCGTTCCCGGCGCGAGACGAAGGCGAGCCCGCCGCAGTCTGTCGCCGGTGAGGCTTCGCGGTTCCCCCCTGACGAGGAGCAGCCGTTTGAAGCCGACGACGCCTGGCGTTCGCGGGGACAGATCGGCACCAGCGATCTGCCACCCGATATGCCGCGCGCAAGGCTGTCACCGGAAGAACCTCCAGCGGCGGGTCGCGCTCATGATGCAACCGGATCCCGCGCAACGGGCAGAGCCGGCCCGTCCTCCAATGGCGGTACGGACGAAAGCCCCGGGAGGATCGGCGCACTCATATCGAGATTGCGCAAGGCCATGTCCCGCAAGCCGTCGGCCGAAGCCGACGACCTGTCCAGCGAGTTCGGCCTACCCGCCTTCGCCGACAACGGACGGCCGCCCAACGTTCCGATATTCCCTACGTATCCGAAGCCTGGTTTCGGACCTCGGCAGGCGGCCGGCCTGGATTATTCGCAGTCGCCTTTCCAGCCAGGCCCCGAGGCCGGGTATGGGCGGCAAATGGCGTCGCCCTCGCGCTCGCCCCTGATGCCGCAATGGGGACTGCATCCAGCTCCGCCCTTGCCATCCTCCCCCTATACGCAGCCGATGGGCTATCCTCCGGCGCAGCCCTGGTCGCAGGCGGGTCATACGCAAGCCACGGCGGGACCCTATGCGGCGCAGATGCCGTACCCGCCGTCGCCCGCTCCGACGCAGCCACCAGCCGCCCCGCATGCGAGGCCGATCCCGGTCAAGGAGGGTGGCAAACAACCGTCGGTCGAAGAGATTCGCGCCAGCCTGCGCGAATTCCACGAAGCAGTCCGCGAACTCACGGAAAGCCGCACCCGTCGCCGCTACTTCTGAGCCACCAGATAGGTTGCTGAGGCCGAACAAAACCGTGCCGGTTTCGCGTAAACGGCATGGGAAGGCGCTTTGACGGGATTGCGAGCTTGTATTTTCGTGACAATGCCGCGCTGCAGATTGCCTGCGCCGCTGCATTGTGTTCTCGAAAGCGGCGTTGGGCGGAACGACATTGAGGGTGGTTCATGGCCGAAGTGATTGACGGAAAGAGCGTTGCCGAAGACGTGGTGCGATCGGTCAAGACGCTGACCGCCGAGCTGGTTGTCAAGGGCAAGCCCAAGCCAGGTCTGGCCGTGGTCATCGTCGGCGAGGATCCGGCGAGCCAGGTCTATGTCGCTTCCAAATCCCGCACCGCCAAGGAATGCGGCTTTCACTCGCTTCAGCACACGCTGCCGGCCGAGACGTCAGAGGCGGCACTGCTCAAGCTCATCGCCGAGCTCAACGCCGACCCGGCCATCAACGGTATCCTGGTCCAGCTTCCGCTGCCCGCCCATGTCGATGCCGGCAAGATCATCCAGGCCATCGCGCCGCAGAAAGATGTCGACGGCTTCCATTTCATCAATGTCGGCAAGCTCGGCACCGGCGAACTCGACACGGCGTTCGTTCCCTGCACGCCCGCCGGCTCTATGCTCCTGATCGAGCGCGTGCGCGGCAAGGACCTGTCCGGCCTCAACGCGGTCGTCGTCGGCCGCTCCAACATCGTCGGCAAGCCAATGGCCAATCTGCTGCTTGCCGCCAACTGCACCGTCACCATCGCCCACAGCCGCACCAAGGACCTGCCGGAGCTTGCCCGTACGGCCGACATCCTTGTCGCCGCCGTTGGCCGGCCGGAAATGATCAGGGGTGATTGGGTCAAGCCTGGCGCCACCGTCATTGATGTCGGCATCAACCGCATTCCCGCGCCCGAGAAGGGCGAAGGTAAGTCGCGTCTCGTCGGCGATGTCGCCTATGCCGAAACGGCCAAGGCGGCGGGCGCGATTACCCCGGTGCCCGGCGGTGTCGGGCCGATGACCATTGCCATGCTGATGGCCAATACGTTAGCTTCGGCCTACCTTGCGGCCGGATTGAAGCGGCCTTCCTTCTGAGCCCGGGTTGACCCTGAAAGCCGCAGCTTTGCCGAATCCCACTATTTCCCCGGAACGGCCGGTCACGAATGATCCCGTTCAAGGAGGCCGGCAGTTCGCTTTCCTGCTGGTCGACAAGTTCTCCATGTTCTCACTGGCCGCCGCGATCGACACGTTCCGGTCGGCAAACCGCCTGCTCGGTCGCGATTTCTACGGTTGGACGACGGTGTCCGCCGATGGCGATCCGGTGATGGCCTCCAACGGCCTGCCGCTCAAGATCGACTACGCCGTCGCCGATCTGCCGCCGGTCGACATACTCTTCGTCTCGGTCGGCCTGACAACGGAATTTCCGGGCAAGAGCAAGGTTCTGGCGGCCTTGCGCAGCTGGGGCCGGCGCGGCAACGCGCTGGGTGCTTTGTCGGTCGGATCCTACCTGCTGGCCGAGGCCGGCCAGCTCGAAGGCTATCGCTGCACCATCCATTGGGAAAACCGCGCCGGCTTCGTCGAGCGCTTTCCCGACATCAACTGCACGGGCAATGTCTTCGAGATCGACCGCAAGCGCTACACCTGCGCCGGCGGCACCACCTCGATCGATCTGATGCTGGAGATCGTGCGCGGCGATTTCGGCTCCAACCTCGCCAATGGCGTCGCCAACCAGTTTCAGCACGAGCGCATCCGCTCCGCCGGAGACCGCCAGCGCGTCGGGCCGGAGCGTGACCTGACGGGCAAGTCGGAGAAGCTCAGGCGCATCGTCGAACTGATGGCCGACCATCTCGACGAGCCGCTGTCGGCGGTACAGCTCGCCAAGTCGGCGGGCCTTTCGGTGCGCCAGGTGGAGCGGCTGTTCCTGCGCCATCTCAACGTCACGCCCGGGCGCTACTATATGCGGCTTCGGCTGGAGCGGGCCCGCGAATTGCTGCGTCAGACCAACATGCCGATCCTCGACGTGGCGATCGCGACCGGCTTCACCTCGCATTCCTATTTTGCCCAGAGCTATCGGCTGCAATTTGGCCGCCCGCCCTCGGAAGAGCGCCGCACCACATACTGAATTAAGTACGCAGAGCCCATGCAAGCTTCGTTACAGCGGTGGCTTGTGTCCCGGCACGCGCTCAAATAGCTTCAGCCGGCGGACGGGTGGCTATTCAGGAGATTTCGATGGCGATACTTGCGCGGAGCTTCGCTGCGGCGATCCTCCTTTTGTCGACGACGACATTCGGCTTTGCCGCCAACAAGGTCATCATCATCCTCGACGCGTCGGGATCGATGTGGGCGCAGATCGATGGCAAGCCCAAGCTCGAAATCGCCCGCGAATCGCTGAGGACCGTGCTTCAATCGGTTCCCGCCGCCGACGAGATCGGCTTCATGGCCTATGGCCATCGTGAGAAAGGCAGCTGCGACGACATCCAGCTTATCGTGCCGCCTCAGGCGGGCTCGGCAAGCGCCATCTCGGCGGCCGCCGACAGTATGAAGTTCCTCGGCAAGACGCCGCTGACGGCAGCCGTCAAGAAGGCGGCCGAAGCGCTGAGATACACCGAGGACAAGGCGACCGTCGTCCTCATTACCGATGGGCTCGAAACCTGCGGCGGCGATCCTTGTGCGCTTGGCAAGGAACTCGAAGCCTCCGGCGTCGATTTCACCGCCGATGTCGTCGGCTTCGGCCTGACCGCCGACGAAGGCAAGCAGATCGCCTGCCTCGCCGACAACACCGGCGGCAAATACATCCAGGCATCCGACGAGAAGGCGCTGCAGGAAGCGCTGGTCGAGACTGTGGCGGCCCCGGCACCAGCGCTCGAGCCAGCACCGGCACCAGCCCCTGAGCCGGCGAAGTCCGAGTTCAATTTCATGCCGACCGTTGTGCTGGCCGAGGGCGGCGATCCCGTCACCGACGGCAATGCCTGGGAAGTCTATAAGGCCAAATCGGACGGCACGCGCGGCGACAACATCACCACCGAATACGGCGACTACAAAGCCAATCTGGAACCGGGCGACTACATCATCGTCGCGCGCGACGGCGAAGCCAAGGTCGAGCGGAAGGTCAGGATCGAGGCAGGCCAAGTCTACAAGCCGCTGTTCACCTTGAATGCCGGCACGCTTATCCTGCATCCGCGTCCCAGCCAAGGTGCGGATGTCGTGAGCGGGGCGGCTGTCGTGATCGCCTATCCGGGCGTCGGCAACCCCCCGACCTATTATGGAGACACGAAAGTCGTGTTGCCGGCCGGCGACGAGAAAGTGACCGTCACGATCGGACAGGGCGTGGTCACGGAAACGATTCCGCTCGCTGCCGGCACGGTGATCGACAAGGACATTATCGTCGGCGTCGGCCATGTCCTTGCCAACGCATATTATGCGGCCGGAGGCGACAAGGCCGATGGTTCAGGCATCGGCTTCAAGGTGCTCAAGGCCAAGAAGAAGATCGATGGCACCCGCGACGAGGTCACGTATGCCTATGGCCCCGACAGCAAGTTCGACCTGCCGCCGGATGACTATGTGTTGATCGCGACGGTTGACCTCGCGGTCGTGGAACAGCCTTTCAGCGTCAAGGCCGGCGAGTTCCAGGACCTCAAGGTCGCCATGGATGCCGGCGTGCTGGCTATTACGGCCCCCGGCACCTCCAAGATCGAGATTTTCGAGACGAAGAAGGACATCAATGGCAATCGCAAGTCGATCGGCTACGCCTATGACGAGAAGTATCAGGCCGCGATAGCGGCGGGCGACTACGCGGTGGTCTCGGAGAAGCCGGACAACAGCAAGAAGGAAGGCACCGTGACCGTGAAGGCTGGCGAGCGGGTTGAATTGACGGTGCAATAAGGGTCGCGATTTCGACCAGCAAAAAGGGGCGGCCACGAGCCGCCCCTTTTTCATGCCGTACAGAATGCGTCAGGCGGTTCCGAACGCACCGGCGCCGTGGTCGGCACGCCCTACCAATTGGCGGAAACCGGCGAACAGCTCGCGGCCGAAGCCGAACTCGTTGCCGATCAGGTCGGCTTCGGCCGTGCGGCGCAGCGCGAGCTCGGTCCCTGGCACCAGCACCTCCAGCGTGCCGGCATCGGCGTCGAGGCGGATGACGTCGCCGTCATGGATCCGCGCGATCGGTCCCTCCTCGACCGCTTCCGGCGTCACATGGATCGCCGCCGGCACCTTGCCGGAGGCGCCCGACATGCGTCCGTCCGTGACCAGCGCGACACGCTGGCCGCGATCCTGCAGGATGCCAAGCACGGTGGTCAATTTGTGCAGTTCCGGCATGCCGTTGGCCTTCGGCCCCTGGAAGCGGATGACGGCGATGAAATCACCGGTGAGCGTGCCGGCCTTGAAGGCGTCGTTCAGCCCCTGCTGGCTGTCGAACACCTTGGCCGGCGCCTCGATGACGCGCCGCTCCGGCTTGACGGCCGAAGTCTTGATGACGGCATGGCCAAGGTTGCCTGAAAGCACCTTGAGGCCGCCGGTCGGCTGGAATGCCTTTTTGAACGGCGCCAGCACCTTTTCGTCGCCGCTTATGCGCGGCGAAGCCTCGCGCACCACGCCGCCGTCGGCGCCGAGCTTTGCCTCGACGGCATAAGGCCGCAGGCCTTCGCCCCACACCGTCTGCACATCCTCGTGCAGGACACCTTCGTCGAGCAGTTCGCGGATCAGGAAGCCGAGCCCGCCCGCCGCGTGGAAATGGTTCACGTCGGCAAGGCCGTTCGGATAGACGCGCGCGAGCAGCGGCACAGCTTCCGAGAGATCGGAAATGTCCTGCCAGGTCAGCGCGATGCCGGCGGCCGCCGCCATGGCGATCAGGTGGATGGTGTGGTTGGTCGAGCCGCCGGTGGCGTGCAGGCCGACGACGCCGTTGACGAACGAGCGTTCGTCGATCATCCGGCCGACAGGCGTATAGGCGTTGCCGAGTGCGGTGATCGCCAGCGCCCGCTTCGTCGCTTCGCGGGTCAAGGCGTCACGCAGCGGCGTGCCTGGATTGACGAAGGACGCGCCCGGCGTGTGCAGGCCCATGATCTCCATCAGCATCTGGTTGGAGTTCGCCGTGCCGTAGAAGGTGCAGGTGCCCGGCCCATGGTAAGACTTGGACTCGGCTTCCAAGAGTTCGGCGCGACCTGCCTTGCCCTCGGCATAGAGCTGGCGAACCTTGGCCTTCTCGTCATTGGGCAGGCCTGTCGTCATCGGCCCGGCCGGGATGAACACCGCCGGCAGATGGCCGAAGGTGAGTGCGGCGATCACCAGTCCCGGCACGATCTTGTCGCAGACGCCCAGATAGACGGCGGCGTCGAACATGTTGTGCGACAGGCCGATCGCGGCTGCCATGGCGATCACGTCGCGCGAAAACAGCGACAGCTCCATGCCGGGCTGGCCTTGTGTCACGCCATCGCACATCGCCGGCACGCCGCCTGCGACCTGGGCGATGCCTCCGGCCTCGTGCGCGGCCTGCTTGATCAGGGCGGGGAAGGTCTCGAAGGGCTGATGCGCCGACAGCATGTCGTTATAGGAGGTGATGATGCCGAGATTGGGCACCTTGTCGGCGCCGAGCGCCAGCTTTTCCGAGGGGCTGCACACCGCGAAGCCGTGGGCAAGATTGCCGCAGGACAGCACCGACCGGTTGGCGGTCTGGTTCGACGCTTCGGCGATACGGCTCAGGTAGCGCTCTCGGCCCGGTTTGGAGCGCTGGCGTATCCGCTCGGTGATGGTTTCGATATCGCGTCTTGCGGTCATGGCATCAGGTCCTTTCAGCCGAGGTCCCGGAAACATCCTCCCGCCGTTGCCGGGACCATTTGTAAACTTGAAATCAGGGCGCCCAGAAAACCTCCACGGGTTTGGGCGATGCGTCGAGCACGGCGCGGATCGGCTTGCGCGGTCCGGGCGCGACAGCGTTGTCGAAGGCGACGCGCTTGTCCTCGCCCTCTATGTGCAAGGCGAGGAAATCCGCATCGATGATGCGGGCGAGCGTCAGGGTCAGCCGCGGCTCTCCGGCGCTTTTGGCGTGGACTGGCAGGATCATCCTGTCGGAGGCCGGGTCGAGCAGCTTCGGCAGATCGTCGGCGTCAGGAAAGAACGAGGCGGTGTGGCCGTCTGGTCCCATGCCGAGCACCACGACGTCGAGCGGCCAGGGCAGGGATCGCAGTGCCGCATCGTCGGATGTCGCGGCATCCTCGATGCCGGCCGCCTCGTGATAGAGCGGAACGAAACGGGCGGCCTTGGCCGCGTTCTGCAGCAGGATCGCGGCAACCAGCCCGGCATTGGATCGCGGCGAGGAGGCCGGCACAAAGCGTTCGTCGACCAGCGTCACGATCACCTTGTCCCAGGCGATCGGCGCCGCGGAGAGATCGGCAAAGAACTTTGCCGGCGTCGTGCCGCCGGAGACAGCCAGCAACGCCGTGCCGCGCCGGTCGATCGCCCTCGTTAAGCGATCGGCCACCTTTGCAGCCAGCGCCGAGGCCAGCTGCGGACGGTCGGCAAAGGCATTCCAGTTATAGCTGGCGCTGTTCAATTGCTCTCGTGCCATGTCCGCCCGTCGCGTTCGATAAGCGCTATCGAGGCCGACGGCCCCCATGTGCCTGCCGTATAGCCCTGTGCTTCCTGCTTGGCGCCTTCCCAGGCATTCTGGATCGGGTCGATCCACTTCCAGGCGGCTTCCACCTCGTCGCGACGCATGAACAGGGTCTGGTTGCCACGGATGACATCCATGATCAGCCGTTCATAGGCGTCGGGCGCGCGGCCGTCGAAAGACTGCGCGAAACTCATGTCGAGCGAGATCTGGCGCAGCCGCATGCCGCCCGGGCCTGGATCCTTGATCATGATGAACTGCTTGACGCCTTCGTCCGGCTGCAGCCGGATGACCAACTGGTTGGCGAAGATCGGCCCCGCGCCGCTGTCGCCGAAGATCGAATGCGGGATCGGCTTGAACTCGATGACGATTTCCGAAACCCGGGTCGCCAGCCGCTTTCCAGTCCTGAGATAAAACGGAACACCTGCCCAGCGCCAGGTACCAATCTCGGCCTTGATGGCAACGAAGGTCTCGGTGTTGCTGTCCTTGCCGAGTTCCTCGACATAACCTTTCACCGGGCCGCCGGCCGACGCGCCGGCGCGATACTGGCCACGCACGGTGTGCTTCGGCGCTTCGTTGCCGTTGATGCGCTTCAGCGCCCGCAGCACCTTCAGCTTCTCGTCGCGCACGGCGTCGGCGTCCATCGACGAAGGCGCCTCCATGGCGACCAGGCAAAGCAGCTGCAGCATGTGGTTCTGCACCATGTCGCGCAGCGCGCCGGCCTTGTCGTAATAGGTGACGCGATCTTCCAGGCCGACGGTCTCGGCGACGGTGATCTGCACGTGGTCAATATGGGCGGAGTTCCACAGCGGCTCGTAGAGCGCATTGGCAAAGCGCAGCGCCATCAGGTTCTGCACCGTCTCCTTGCCGAGATAATGGTCGATGCGGAAAATCTGGCTCTCGTGGAAGTCGTCGCCGACCAGATCGTTGAGCGCCTGCGCCGAGGCGAGGTCGCGGCCGATCGGCTTCTCCAGCACGATGCGCGAATTCGGCGTGATCAGATTGTGCTCTTTGAGCTTGTGCGAGATATCGCCGAACAGCGCCGGCGCCACGGCCAGGTAGAAGGCGCGGATGTGGTCGCTTTCGCCAATTGCCTTCTTCAACTTGTCGAAGCCGGCGCCGCTCGTCGCATCGGCCGGGACGTAGGAAAGCCGCGCCAGGAAGGTCTTCAACTCCTTGGCATCGATGTCGGCCGGTTTGACATGGTCCGAAATCGCCTGCCTGGCGAAGGCCTGGAACTCCTCGTCGCTCATTTTCGAGCGCGACGTGCCGATGATGCGCGTCGGCTCGGAGAATTGATGGTCGCGCTGGCGATAGTAGAGCGACGGCAGCAGCTTGCGCTCCGACAAGTCGCCGGTGCCGCCGAAGATGATGAAGTCGAAAGGGTCGACGGGGATGATCTGGCTGGTCATGGTCTGTCCGCTTTGACGCCGGTCGCGAGTACGCGGCTGATATATTCTAATCGATTTAAATTTTCCAGTGCCATGCTGTCACATCGAGGACCAATCGCTGGATATTGATTGGGTCCACCTGTGCGCTTGACACTGGCGCTACCTGGAGGCTTGTCGGTGAACGAAGACTCCAGAAGCTTTCGCAGTTGCAGCATAGAACGTGAATGTGACGAAAGCTAATGCGTGTCGCCCGGAAGTGTCCTCGGTTGCGGGATAACGACACGCATAAAATCAGAAGCTTACAGCAGGTCGGCGAATCCTATTCGGCGCGACATGCTGTAAGGAGAAATCGGCGCTGTATCCGTCGCGGCACCGGCCGGACTGTCAGCCCTCTCGTGCAGCTGCGCGATGAACCCAAGGAGCGGTAAACGCATGCGTCTGGAAAACAAGGTCGCCATTATCACCGGTGCGGCATCAGGCTTCGGCGAAGGCATGGCCAAGCGCTTCGCGCAAGAGGGCGCCAGGGTCGTTGTCGCCGATCTCAACGCCAAGGGGGCGGAACGCGTCGCAGGCGAGATCGGCGACGCGGCGATCTGGACGCAGACCGATGTTTCGCTGCGCTCCGAGTTCGACGAGATGGTCTATGCGGCCAAAAGCGCCTTCGGCCGCATCGACATCATGGTCAACAATGCCGGGTTCACCCATCGTAATGGCGACATGCTCAAGGTCGACGAGGAAACCTTCGACCTGATCACATCAGTCAACATGAAGGCGATCTATCACGCTGCGCTTGCCGTCGTGCCGATCATGGAGCGGCAGGGCGGCGGCGTCATCCTGACCACGGCGTCCACCGCTGGCCTGCGGCCTCGGCCCGGCCTCACCTGGTACAATGCCTCGAAGGGCTGGGCGATCACCGCCACCAAGTCGATGGCGGTGGAACTCGCGCCCAGGAACATCCGCGTCAACTGCCTCTGCCCCGTCGCCGGCGAGACCGGCATGCTGGAGAAATTCATGGGCGCCGACACGCCCGAGATCCGCGAGACATTCCGCGCCTCGGTCCCGCTCGGGCGGCTGTCGACCCCGCTCGATATCGCCAATGCGGCGCTATGGCTGGCTTCGGACGAGGCCGCATTCATCACCGGCGTGGCGCTGGAGGTCGATGGCGGCCGCTGCATCTGAATGCGGCGATGTTCGGATATTACGCGCCGGGCTTGACGTAGCTCTTGTACACCCAGCCGTGCTTGCCGTTGTAGACGATCTCGCACCACTTCTTGCAGCCTATCAGTTGCACTGAAGTCCGGGCAGGAACCGAGCCGATGGGGGTTGCGCCCTTCTTTGGGGCACTGCGCATGGTCACAGTCCTGAGAATGCGGCCGCTGCCCGCTGCCGCCACCTTGCGCGGCTTCGCTTTGGCTGCGTTGTCCTCGTCTTGTGCATTTGCGGGTTTTTGGTCCGCCACTTGCGGCTGCGTCTCCGGAATCGCGGCGGTCTGCGCGCCATCGGGATTGCTGCTGTTCGCAGGTGGGCTCGGCGCGGCAACTTTGGCAAGCTCGTCGGTGGCATCGGTATCAGTAGACGATTGGGCGAATGCTGCCGCTGTTTTGGCAGGCGTCGGCTCAGGCTGCTTGGCTACCTGGCTGGGGGCAGCCGTTTGATCGGGATCTGCTGCCGCGGCAGCAGCCTTCTGCTGTGCCCCGGTCCAGCGAGGATCGTTTGCCGCAAGCGCTTGTATGTTGCCCGCCGCCGCTACCATGGTCGGTGGGACCTGGCTGGACTTGCGCTCTACCCGCGGTGTCACGGCAGCCGCTGTCACCGTAGTTCCCGAAGGGGAAACTTTCGTCGTCTTCACCGGAATGCTCGGAATGCTCTGCTCGGGGCTGGCGACCGCTTGCCTCTCGCTGGTCGGCAATGCCAGCCAGAGTGCCACCGCGGCAACGCCAAGCAGAGCGGCGGTACCGACCGCGGCAATGACCAGGTGCGAGTTCGAACGGACTCCCTGCCAGAATGACGGGCGCATGTCATAGCCGAACTGCATGGCAAAGCGCCGACGTTCCGGAGCACCGAAACTGAAGGGCTCTCTCACTCTCGCCACCTCCATAAGCGGGCCGGTGTTCTTTCGATCAGATATCGCAAATCATGCGTTCGATCAGCATCGGTCCCAAAACGCGGGCAGGCCCGCAACAATCCCGGAACAATCGCCCAGACGCGGACCTTTCGCCCGCGATTGTGGCATCAGTACGCCATTATCAAGGATTCTGCGCCTTCGCCGGCAATTCCGCAATGTGTCGCCCGGGCAACAAATGTTACATGGATATTACAATATTACATGAGATCGTGATCGCATGGGATAAAGGCCATCCAATCCTGCCTAAAGCACGTCGCGTGGAGACGGACTTATACAACGCGCTTTTAGATCTTGTTTTTATGCGCGTCGTTCTTCCCAGGCAGATCACTTTTGCACGACGCATTAGATCCTGTCCCGCAGCGCAAACCAGTTGAGCGCGAGGAAAAGCAGCGGCGCCCGAAACCTGCGGCCGCCAGGAAATGGCGGAATTTTCAATTCCTCGATCAGCTTCAGCCGGTCGCGGTTGCCGGTGACGGTTTCGGCATAGAGTTTGCCGAAGAAGTTGGACAGCATGACGCCGTGACCCGAATAGCCGCCGGCCGAGATCACATTCGGCATCACTTCACGCACGAACGGCTTTCTTGGCACCGTGATCCCAACATAACCGCCCCAGCCGTGGGTGATCTCGACATCGCTCAGCGCCGGATAGAGTTCCGCGATCTGCCGGCGAATATGGATGTGGATATCCTTCGGATCGTTGACACCATAGATCTCGCGTCCGCCGAACAACAGCCGGCCATCCCTGGATTTGCGGAAATAGCGCACGACGAAACGGGAATCATCGACCGATTCGCCCCCCGGCAACACTTTCGATTCCGACCCCAGCGGCATTGTCGCGCCGATGAAGGATCCGATCGGCATGATGTGCGCGGCACTCACCGGCTCGAGCGTTCCGCCATAGGCATTGACCGCGATCAGGCATTTCTGCGCCGAGATCGTCCCTCTCGGCGTGGAAACCCTGACCTTGCCCCCCGCGGATATGATGCCGGTCGATGGCGTTCCTTCGAACAGGTGCGCGCCGGCTTGTGCCGCCACCCGCGCGGTGCCGATCACCAGCTTCATCGGATGGATATGGCCGGTGCCGGTGTCGCGCGTGCCGCCGAAATAGGCGCTCGAGCCCAGCCGCTCCGCCGTCTCCTTCGCATCCATGAAGGAGATATGCGGGTAGGAGAAACGGCCGGCCATGATCTCGGCATGGGCCTTGTAGTCGTCGACATAGCGCGGCTTGTGCGCAACCGAAAGCTGGCCCGGCATGTAGTCGATATCGATCTGGTGGATGGCCGCGAAGTCAAGCAGGTGGGCTTTGGCCTCTTCGGCAAGGTCGAACAGCGCCTTGGCGCGGGAAAGGCCATATTCGGCCTCCAGATCCTCGGCCCAGGCGCGCTGGCCGGTGCCAAGCTGGCCGCCATTGCGTCCCGAAGCGCCATCGCCGAAGCGATGCGCCTCGATCAGCACCACGTCGGCTCCAGCCTTGGCCAGATAAACCGCTGCAGACAGGCCAGTAAACCCGCCGCCGATGATGACGACATCGCAGATCCGGTCGCCGTCGAGCGCCGGATATTCAGGCCGTTGCCCAGCCGTGTCCTCATACCAGGATCGGCCAGGGGAGATTGGGGATTGATAAGGCATGATGTGGCGAAGACTCGAGGGAGTTTGGAAGGAATAGAAGAGAAGTAGCGAATAGGAAAAAGCCCGATATTGTTTCTATTCGCTATTCGCCTCTTCAGACGTTGAGCAGCAGATATTCCCGCTCCCACGGACTGATCACTTCCATGAACGTCTCGAATTCCGCGCGCTTGATCGCGGCATAGGTGGCGGCGAAGGACTTGCCCAGCAACGCGCAGAGTTCCTCGTCGCCTTCGAACAGGTCCACGGCTTCGAGCAGGCTGCGCGGCAGGTCTATCTCGTCCGCGTTGGCGGTTGTCAGCACGGGCGGCTCGGCCTTGATCTTCCTGGTGATGCCGATCAGCCCGCAGGCGAGCGAGGCTGCCAGCGCCAGGTAGGGATTGGCGTCGGAGGACGGAATGCGGTTCTCGACGCGCCGCGCCGCGGGGTCGGAGCGCGGCACCCGGAACGCCGTGGTGCGGTTGTCGTAGCCCCATTTGTTGTTGACGGGAGCCGACGCCGCCTGCGTCAGCCGCCGGTAGGAGTTGACGTAGGGCGCGAACATCACCAACGCGTTCGGCACGTGCTTCTGCATGCCGCCGATGAAATGGAAGAAATCCTCGGTTTCGGAACCATCCTCGGCCGAAAAGATGTTCCTGCCCGTCTTCTTGTCGACGATCGACTGGTGGATGTGCATGGCGGAGCCCGGTTGGCCCTGGATCGGCTTGGCCATGAAGGTCGCGTAGATCTCGTGCTTGAGTGCCGCCTCACGGATGGTGCGCTTGAACATGAACACCTGGTCGGCAAGTTCGATCGGGTCGCCATGGCGCAGATTGATCTCGAGCTGGCCGGCGCCCTCTTCGTGGATGAGCGTGTCGATCTCCAGCCCCTGGCTTTCGGAGAAATGGTAGATGTCGTCGATCAGTTCGTCGAACTCGTTGACGCCGGCGATAGAATAGCCGGCGCCGCCGCCGATCGCGCGGCCCGAGCGGCCGACGGGCGGGGTCAACGGATAGTCCGGGTCCGGATTCTTGCGCACGAGGTAGAACTCGATCTCGGGCGCCACGACCGGCTTCAGCCCAAGCCTGTCATAGGCTGCAAGGACGCGCTTCAGCACATTGCGCGGCGTGAACTCGACCGAGCGGCCGTCCTGGTGGACGAGGTCGCAGATCACGGCGGCCGTCGGGTCTTCTTCCCAAGGCACCACGGTCAATGTCGACAAATCCGGCATTAGCTTGAGGTCGCCGTCGTCTTCAGGGTAGTGGAAGCCGTTGCCGTCCTCTGGATAGCCACCGGAAATCGTCGTCATGAAGACGGCCGAAGGCAGCGCCAGCGAAGTGTTGGAGGTGAATTTCTTCGACGGCATCATCTTGCCGCGCGCCACGCCAGCCTGATCGGGTGTGATGCATTCGATATCCTCGATGCCGCGCCATTCCAGCCAATCGCTGACTTCCTTCCAGTTCTTCACACCACGCAGGTTTTTCACAAAGGCAGGCGTGCGCGCCCGTCCTCCGCGGCTCGACGGACGGACTTCCTTTTTTGCAGGCGGCATCATTCACCAGATTGAGTTGCGGATTTCGGAGTATAGCCGTGCCGCGCGATGGAAGGGAAGGGAGCCACCGCCGGCATTTTCCGTTGCAGGTTGAAAACCGCCCGCCGCTCGGCTTAGGTTTGGTGTCTTCCCGCATTCGAGAAGCCGGTGATGCGAACCAGCAGCGAACTGACCACGATCGGCTTCGATGCCGACGACACGCTTTGGCAAAACGAACAATTCTTCCGCATGACGGAGAAGCGCTTTGCCGCCATGCTGGCCGATCATGGCGAGGAGAAGCAGATCTCGGCGCGACTGCTGGAGGCCGAGAGGCGCAACCTTGCGATCTATGGTTTCGGCATTAAGGGATTTACGCTCTCGATGATCGAAACGGCGATCGAGGTCACCGACGGGCGCGTGCCGGCCTCGATCATATCGGAGATTCTCGACGCCGGTCGCGAGATGCTGGGCCATCCGATCGAGCCCTTGCCCTATGCGCGCGAGACGGTCGAGAAACTCGCCGGCACCTTCCGCCTGGTGCTGATCACCAAGGGCGATTTGTTCGATCAGGAGCGCAAGCTGGCCGGCTCCGGGCTGGGCGATCTGTTCGATGCCGTCGAGATCGTCAGCGACAAGACGGCCGCGACCTATGCGCGCCTCTTCAACCGCCATGGCGACGGCCCGGCGAGGAGCATGATGGTCGGCAATTCGCTGAAGTCGGACGTGGTGCCCGCCATCGAGGCCGGCGGCTGGGGTGTCCATGTCCCGCACGAACTGACCTGGGTGCTCGAACATGTCGAGGCGCCAGTCGCAGAGCCGCGTTTCCGCCAGATATCGGATCTCGGTCAATTGCCGGAACTGATAGAAAGCATCGCGAAGCCAAGCTGATCGCGACTGCGATTATTTGCTTTTTGAATAAATCCGGGCGGAAAACCGCGCCACCACTGTCCCGGAATTGTCTCAGCGGTTGATCAGGCGATCGATCACCGGTTGCAGCCGTTCGGGCGTGATCGGCTTTGCCACCACCACGTCGACGACTTTCGCCAGGCCAAGGCTCTCCGGCGTGCCATTCTTGGTTGAAAGCAGGATCACGGGAGGAAGCGATTTGCCCGAAGTCCGGCGCAAAATTTCGATGCCGGGCATCAGATTGTCGCAGTCCTTGTTGTCGGGGCCACCATCGAGGACGATCGCTCCCGGCACCAGCGTCCGCAAGGTTTTCACTGCGATATCAGGCGGTTCCGAGATTGGTCTGAGCCCGGACCGTTCGACGATCTTCGATACGACGACCCGGTTGATCGGCGATTTCCCGACAACAAGCACCCGCGAGAGATCGCGGATCGTGTTGGTGCTTGAATCCCGGGTCCCCAGATTCACATGTTTTGCGGTCTCGCTCTCGCGGTTCACTGGGCACCCAAGTCGGCCAAGAAGTTCGCCCCCATTTCAATGCAGAGTTGAAATCTGGGCGACAATTGGCGTGAGATCGCACCCTTGTCAAGTTGAAATAAAAGAACCTGGAGGCGTCCTCCACAACAGTGGATTCAAAGCAACAGTACTGTACTGCTCTGTCCATGGCTTGGTTGCGTAAAAATAAAATTCACCTGCGCATTCATTGCGCAGGTGAAAGGCCGGCTAGACGATTTCGGATCAGCCATGGCTCTGTTGCGTGACGATGACCGGGATCAAAAGGTCACCCCAATTGCCGTCACCGCCATGATGCCTTGCGGAGCGCACGAGCTCCACCGAGACGCCCGCCTCCACCGCCTTCATCACCGACTGGTTGAGCCTGTGCAGATCGTTGGCCAGCATGCGGATCGTCGCCTGCTGGTCGACGCTCATCGTGGTCGATTGCTCTTCTGCCCGTTCCTTGACGCGGCTTATCGATGCCATTGGTCGTCTCCTATGTCCTTGCCCTCTCGGGCGTTTCCTCTGTTGGTCGTCTTTTTTGGCGAACTCACTCCGCCGCCGGCTTGAACTGCGCGTGCTCGGTCGACTCATGCATGGCGGTGGTCGATGACCGGCCCCCGGTGATCGCCATCGAGACGGCATCGAAATAGCCGGTGCCGACCTCACGCTGGTGCTTGGTCGCGGTATAGCCATTGGCCTCCGCCGCGAATTCCGCTTCCTGCAACTCGGAATAGGCCGACATCTGCCGCGCCTTGTAGCCGCGGGCGAGTTCGAACATGCCGTAGTTGAGCTGGTGGAAGCCGGCCAGCGTAATGAACTGGAACTTGTAACCCATGGCGCCCAGTTCCCGCTGGAACTTGGCGATCGTCGCGTCATCGAGGTTCTTCTTCCAGTTGAACGACGGCGAGCAATTATAGGCGAGCAGCTTGCCTGGATGGTGCCTGCGCACCCCCTCCGCGAATTTCTTGGCCTGCGCCAGGTCGGGCTTCGAGGTCTCGCACCAGATCAGGTCGGCGTGGGGCGCATAGGCAACGGCCCGTGCGATACAAGGCTCGATGCCGTTCCTGACCTGGTAGAAGCCTTCCACCGTACGGCCGGCATCATAGTCGACAAAGGGCTGGTCGCGCTCATCGATATCGGAGGTGAGCAGCTTTGCCGCTTCCGCGTCGGTGCGCGCCACGACCAGGGTGGGCGTGGCCATCACGTCGGCCGCGAGTCGCGCGGCGTTGAGGTTGCGGATATGCGCCGCGGTCGGGATTAGCACCTTGCCGCCGAGATGGCCGCACTTCTTCTCCGACGCCAGCTGGTCCTCATAGTGGACGCCGGCGGCACCCGCCTCGATGAACGCCTTCATGATCTCGAAGGCGTTGAGCGGGCCGCCGAAGCCGGCTTCCGCGTCGGCGACGATCGGCGCGAACCAGGTCTCGACCGAAAGCCCGTTGCCTTCGGAGGTCTCGATCTGGTCGGCGCGCTGCAGCGTGCGGTTGATGCGCTTGACCAGTTCGGGCGCCGCATTGGCCGGATAGAGCGACTGGTCCGGATACATCGCCGAGGCGGTGTTCGCGTCGGCGGCAACCTGCCAGCCCGACAGATAGATCGCCTTCAGCCCGGCGCGCACCTGCTGCATCGCCTGGTTGCCGGACATGGCGCCCAATGCGTTGACGAAGTCCTCCTCGTGGATGAGCTTCCACAGCCGGTTGGCACCCATTTCGGCAAGGCTCTGCCTGATCTGCACCGAACCTCGCAGCCGCTTCACATCCTCCGGCGAATAGGGACGTTCAATGCCGTTGAAGCGGCCTTCAGGCGCCGACGGGACGAGGTTGTAAAAATCAGTCATTGGTCGCTCCGAAGGGTTTCTGCACGACGTCCGCGCGCCAGTTGTCGGGGGCACTTCTATGTGACTGAATTTACATTGCGACGCAAAATGAGCCACAAAAATCAGGAAACCTCGCCAGACATAAGGGAAAATCTGTGTTGTGTTTGACAGGCAGGCACTGTAAATTTGTCAATCTTGTAAAGACAAGCAGGCTGGGGATCGCGGCTGATGTCGTGTAAATTCCTGTCAAGGATAGTCGATGGCTGATCAGAAGATTTTCGCCGGGCCGCGCATTCGCCGCATCCGCAACGCCAAGGGCCTGACCCAGACGGCAATGGCCGAGGGGCTCGGCATCTCGCCGTCCTATCTCAACCTGATCGAGCGCAACCAGCGGCCGCTGACTGTGCAGCTGATCCTGAAGCTGGCCTCCGTCTACAAGGTCGATCCGCACGACCTTCAGGGCGAGGCAAGGGGATCGGTCGCTGCCCTGAAGGAGGTGTTCACCGATCCGCTGCTGGTTGGCGAACTGCCGGGAGATCAGGAACTGATCGAGCTTGCCGAGGCGGCACCCAATGCCTCCGCCGGGGTGATAAAACTGTTCCGCGCCTATCGCGAGCAGGCCGAGCGGCTGTCCGACATCAACGAGCTTCTGGCGCGCGAGGGTCGGACGACAGCGCTCTCCGGCGCCCGCCTGCCGATCGACGAGGTGCGCGAGATTTTCGAGCGGCGGCGGAACCATTTTTCCTCGCTCGAGGAAGAGGCCGAGGCGTTCACGTCGGTGCTTGATCCCGGCGACGACCTCTTTGGCGCATTGAAGGCATGGCTGAAGCGCGAATATGGCATTGTGGTCAAGGTTCTGCCGGTCGCCACCATGCCGAACTGGCGCCGCCGCTACGACCGCCACTCGCAGCGCCTGTTCCTGTCCGAGCGCCTGTCACCATTCGACCAGTTGCGTGAAGTCGCGATGGAGGCCTGCCTGATCCGCATGACCGTCGCGATCGCCGGCGAGATCCAGGCGCTGAGGCTGGCCACGGACGAGGCGCGCCGCCTTGCCCGCTTCGAACTCGGCCGCTATGCCGCCCACGCGCTGATGATGCCCTATCAGCCTTTTCACGCGGCGGCCGTTCGCTCACGCTACGACATCGAAGTCCTGCGCTCGCGCTTTGGCGTCTCTTTCGAGCAGGCGGCAAACCGGCTGACCATGCTGCAGCGGCCAGGTGTTTCTGGCGTGCCCTTCTTCATGCTCGAGGTCGACAATGCAGGAAACCGCTTTCGCAAGGCCGGCAGCCAGGGCTTTCCGCAAAGCCGCTTTGGCGGCGGCTGTCCGAAGCTTCCCGTGCATGTCGCCTTCACCCAGCCCGGTCAGGTCTTCGTCGAGGCGGTGGAAATGCCTGATGGCGCCGAGTTCCTGTGCATCGCCCGCACGCTGGAGGGGCCGCAAGGCGCATTCTCCGAACGCCCGCGCCGCACGGCACTGCTACTCGGCTGCGACATCGGCTTTCGCGACGACCTCGTCTATGGCGCGGTGCTGCCTGGCGCGGCAGTCGGCGCGAAGGTGGGGGCAGGCATCATCGCGGCGACGCCTGTCGGCCCGGCCTGCCGGCTTTGCGAGCGCGTCGGCTGCCTGGCGCGCGCCGAGCCGCCGGTGACGCGACCCCTCGGCCTCGACGAGATGGTGACCGGCCTGAGCGCGTTCGATTTTCAGTAACGCTGCGGCAAAGGTGCCACAATCGTCGCCGGTCTCTGGATCACCCGCGGCTTAAGTCTTTGCGTTACGTGAACAGAGTAGTTTTTTGTCGTCCCTTGCGCATCGTCCCGTCCACAAAAGCTCGACAGTCGCGCCCATGACAGACACAGCATCATCTCCGACCCTTGTTGCATCGACCGGCCTTGCTACCTCGACAGTCTCGCCGCGCGACGAACGCGTCGGCATGCTTCTGGTCTTCCTGTCAGCGCTGATGTGGAGTTTCGGCGGCACCATCGCTCGCTTCATCAGCGCCGGTGACAGCTGGACGGTTATTTTCTGGCGTTCCGTTTGGGCCGCCGCCTTCCTGCTCTGCTTCATGGTCTGGCGTGACGGCTGGCGCGGCATGGTGAAGTCATTCCGGGACATGGGCTTGCCAGGCATTGCTGTGGGATTCTGCTTCGCCATTGCCTCGACCTCATTCGTCGTGGCGCTTGCCTATACCACCGTCGCCAACATCCTCTTGATGCAGGCCGGCGTACCGCTCCTGGCGGCCTTGTTTGCCTGGGCACTGTTTCGCGAAAGAGTAACCGTCGCGACCTGGATGGCCATTGCCGCCGTTATCGCCGGCGTAGCCATCATGGTGTCGGAATCACTGGATGGTGCCGTCTCGCCCATAGGCGATGGACTTGCGTTGCTGATCGCGTTCATGTTCTCGATCGCCACCGTCATCACCCGGCGCTTCTCCAGCGTGCGCATGACGCCGGCGACCTGTCTCGGCACGATCCTGGCGGCGGGCTTGGCTGCCTCGCAAGCCTCGACCTTCATGATGTCGGCCGGTGACATGTGCTTTCTCTTCGTCTTCGGCGTGGTCAATCTCGGCCTTGGCCTTGCTTTCTTCGCCACCGGCGCGCGCCTGATCCCGGCGGCGATCGCGGCACTGCTCGGCACGTTCGAGCCGATCCTGGGGCCGATATGGGTCTGGCTCATCCATTCCGAGGTGCCGTCCGGGCGCACCATCGTCGGCGGCGCGGTTGTGGTCACGGCCCTGCTTGTCCATATTGGGCTCGAATTCAAGCGCCAGGCGCGGCCGCAGCGGGCTGGGGTCACCGGAGTGCCTTCGCCTAATTGATGCGGGCGCCGAAGCTTTGCCCATTGACAATGTCGCTGCCGCCCGGGCAGGCTGGGAACACGGCAACAACAAGACAGGCCTATCTTGCCAAGTCTCCCCGGCGGCTCGATCGAGACCGGACTACATTCTAGTATCTCTGACCGCACGGCGGCGAAAGCTTCTGACGGCATTGCAATTCCTTCCCGCCCAACCGATTGGGGCGGCCGTCGGCGGCGTGCTGAACGGCGGCCGTCGACCTCTGGAAAGCTCAACAGTCTAAAGCAAATGCCCGGCCGCGCGAGCACGTCGCGACGCGCCGGCAATGGAACACTCACCAAAGGAGAATAGCATGATCCGCAAAGCGCTCTGGCTTTCGGCAACCTCGGTATTTCTGGCGCTTTTGACGCCCGCCGGTCACGCCGCGGACCGCGTCGTCAACGTCTTCAACTGGTCCGATTACATCGACAGTTCGATCATCGACGATTTCACCAAGAAAACCGGCATCAAGGTCGTTTACGATACGTTCGATTCCAACGAAATCCTCGAAACCAAACTGCTCGCCGGCGGCAGCGGCTATGACGTCGTCGTGCCGAGCGGCAATTTCCTGGCCCGCCAGATCCAGGCCGGTGTGTTTCAGAAGCTCGACAAGTCGAAGCTGCCGAACCTCGCCAACATGTGGGATACGGTTACGGAGCGCACCGCCAAATACGACCCCGGTAACGAATACTCGGTCAATTACATGTGGGGCACGGTCGGCATCGGTTACAACACCAAGAAAGTGCAGGCAGCGCTCGGCACCGACAAGATCGACAGCTGGGATGCTTTCTTCAATCCGGACAGCCTGGCCAAATTGAAGGATTGCGGCGTCTATGTGCTGGATTCTCCCTCCGACATCCTGCCGGCGGCGCTGAAATATCTCGGTCTGGACCCCAACAGCACCTCGCCTGACGACATTGCCAAGGCCGAGGAAGCTCTTCTCAAGATCCGTCCCTATATCAGGAAGTTCCACTCGTCCGAATACATCAACGCACTTGCCAATGGCGACATCTGCCTGGCGGTGGGCTGGTCGGGTGACGTGTTCCAGGCTCGCAACCGCGCGGTCGAGGCCAAGCAAGGCGTGGAAATCGGCTATTCCGTGCCGAAGGAAGGCGCCCAGATGTGGTTCGATCAGATGGCGATCCCCGCCGACGCGCCGCACGTCGCCGAGGCGCTTGAATTCATCAACTACATGATGACGCCGGAAGTGATCGCCAAGTCGTCGAACTATGTCCTCTATGCCAACGGCAACAAGGCATCGCAGCAGTTCGTCGACAAGGCGCTGCTCGACGATCCCTCGGTCTATCCGGACGCCGCGACCTTGCAGAAGCTCTATACCGTCCAGCCTTACGATCCCAAGACGCAGCGCATCATCACGCGCAGCTGGACCAAGATCGTCACCGGCCAGTAGGCAATCCGACGCGACCCCGGCAGCCAACTGCCGGGGTCGATTTCTTTTGAGGAATAAAAAGTACGGAGTGGGGATATGAAATCGCTTGGCAGCATCCGCAGGGACTTCGCGCCATGGAACGACCAGAAGGCCAAGCCATATATTCAGTTCGACGGCGTCACCAAGAGGTTCGGTGACTTCACCGCCGTCAACAATCTGTCGCTGACCATTTTCGAGCGTGAATTCTTCGCGTTGCTCGGCGCCTCGGGTTGCGGAAAGTCGACGCTGCTCAGGATGCTTGCCGGCTTCGAGGAACCGACAGCCGGTCGCATCCTGCTCGATGGTCAGGATCTGCGCGGCATTCCGCCCTATCGCCGGCCGGTCAACATGATGTTCCAGTCCTATGCCCTGTTCCCGCATATGACGGTCGAGAACAACATCGCCTTCGGCCTCAAGCAGGAAGGCATGCCGAAGCCCGATATCGAAAAGCGCGTCGCCGACATGCTGAAGCTGGTCAAGCTCGAGCAGTTCGCCAAGCGCAAGCCGCACCAGCTCTCCGGCGGCCAGCGCCAGCGCGTCGCGCTTGCCCGCTCGGTCGCCAAGCGACCGAAGGTGCTGCTGCTCGACGAGCCGCTCGGCGCGCTCGACAAGAAACTGCGCGAGGAAACCCAGTTCGAACTGATGGATCTGCAGCAGGAGCTTGGTCTCACCTTCGTCGTCGTCACCCATGACCAGGAAGAGGCGATGACGATGGCCGATCGCATCGCCATCATGGACAAGGGCGAGGTGATGCAGGTTGCGACACCGGCGGAGGTTTACGAGGCTCCGATGTCGCGCTTCGTCGCTCATTTCGTCGGCAACGTGAATATGTTCGAGGGCAAGGTTGCCGAGCGCACCGACAAGACAACACGCATCACCGGCGCGACCGGAGCCCAGATCGTCGTCGAGAATGGCGCCGCCGCAACAGGCGCCGATATCATCTTCGCCATCAGGCCGGAAAAGATCAGGGTTTCGTCGAAGAAGCCGGCCGATGCCGTCAACGCGCTGGAGGGCGAGGTTTACGACATCGCCTATCTCGGCGACATGACCGTCTATCACGTCAGGCTGGATGACGGGCAGATCGTGCGGGCAAGCGCCCTGAACGCGGCTCGTGTGACCGAGGATCCGCTGACCTGGAACGACCGTGCCTGGGTGTCCTTCCGGCCCGACGCCGGCGTCGTGCTGGCACGGTAGGGGCGGGCATGTCCAATACCGCCGTCGCCGATGCCGCTGCGCCATCGACTGCCGCCAATCCGTTCCTGACGCGTTTGGGTGCCGGCTTCGTCAGCCGGCTCGTCATCATCGTTCCCTATCTCTGGCTGCTGTTCTTTTTTCTCGTCCCCTTCGTCATCGTCTTCAAGATCTCGCTGTCGCAGACGGCTATCGCCATGCCGCCCTATACGCCGGTGCTCGATTTCAGGGACGGCGTTTCCGGTTTCTTCGCCGGCTTTCGCGACCTCAACTTCGACAATTATGTCTGGCTGACGCAGGACGCACTCTATTTCAAGGCCTACCTCACCAGCGTCGTCATCGCTGCCATCTCCACGGGGCTGACCTTGCTGGTTGGCTATCCCATCGCCTATGGCATGGCGCGCGCTCCGGCCACGATCCGCCCGACATTGCTGATGCTGGTCATCCTGCCGTTCTGGACGTCGTTCCTGATCCGCGTCTATGCCTGGATCGGTATTCTGAAGCCCGAGGGCCTGCTCAACCAGTTGCTCTTGTCGCTGCACGTCATCAATCAGCCGCTGGTGATCCTCAACACCTACACGGCCATCTTCATCGGCATCGTCTATTCCTACCTGCCGTTCATGGTGCTACCGCTTTATTCGTCGCTGGAAAAGATGGACTACTCCCTGATCGAGGCGGCCAAGGATCTCGGCTGTCCGCCGACCGCTGCCTTCTGGAAGATCACCTTTCCGCTGTCGCTGCCCGGCGTCATTGCCGGCTGCCTGCTGGTGTTCATCCCGGCCGTCGGCGAATTCGTCATCCCCGACCTGCTCGGCGGCTCGCAGACGCTGATGATCGGCAAGACACTGTGGAACGAGTTCTTCGCCAATCGTGACTGGCCGGTGTCGTCGGCCGTTGCCGTCATCCTGCTGTTGCTGCTGATCGTACCGATCGTCTTGTTCCAGCATGCCCAGGCCCGCGCGCAGGAGCAGGACAAATGAACACCACCTGGAGCCGCTTCAACATCACGTCGATCACGCTCGGTTTTGCCTTTCTCTATCTGCCGATCGTGCTGCTCATCGTCTTCTCCTTCAACGAGTCCAAGCTCGTCACAGTCTGGGGCGGCTTTTCCACCAAATGGTACGTATCGCTGTTCCACAATCAGGGCCTGATGGACGCCGCGTGGGTGACCATCCGCGTCGGTCTGATTTCAGCGACGGTGGCCACGGTTCTCGGCACCATGGGGGCCCTGGCGCTGACCCGCTACACACGCTTCCGGGGCAGGGTCCTGTTCTCCGGCATGATCTTCGCACCATTGGTCATGCCTGATGTCATTACCGGCCTGTCGCTGCTCCTGCTGTTTGTTGCCATCGGCATGGATCGCGGCATGACGACCGTGATCCTCGCGCATATCACCTTCACAATGTGCTTTGTCGCGGTCGTCGTGCAGTCGCGGCTTGTCAGCTTCGATCGCTCGCTGGAAGAAGCCGCCATGGATCTTGGCGCACCGCCTGTGAAGACCTTCTTCCAGATCACGCTGCCAGTCATTCTGCCGGCGATCGTGTCCGGCTGGATGCTGGCCTTCACGCTGTCACTGGACGACCTGGTCATCGCCAGCTTTGCTTCGGGCCCTGGCGCCACCACGCTGCCGATGAAGATCTACAGCCAGGTCCGCCTCGGCGTGACGCCGGAGATCAATGCCGCCTGCACCCTCCTGATCGCGATCGTCACGGTTGGCGTGATCATCGCTTCGGTCGCCAACAAGCGGCGCGAGGTGCAGCGGCAGCTTGATGAGCGGGCCGCGCAACGCGGTTAGGAGCGGCGCTTCGGGCGCAAGGCGTTATTCGCCCGAAACGCCACGGCTGATGGGTGAAATGAACGGCGTGCTCCACGTTCCGCCGACGAAAAACGACGACTGGTTGGGCCCCTGCTGGCCGTTCTTTTGCGTTGCTGGCTGATCCGGCTGGATGACGCCGCCCGACAGCGCCAGTCCGCGTCCTGCGTAGGATGCGATGCCGGAAAGCCAGATCTTGTATTTCGCCGAATTGGCCTCCGCCTTGTCGAGTCTCGCCACGCCTCTTGAAATGGTTGCCTTCACTTCGGCGCCATCGATGGGTAGCGTCCCGTCCGAGACATCGTCGAGCGCGAAGAAGCCGCCCTGTTCGGTATGCTTGAGAAAGGCCGGCAGGTTGAACTTGCTGAGCGCGCCAGGGCCGAAGGTCGCCGAGACCGAGCCGTCGGCGTTTTCAAAGATCGAATCCCAGGTCCTTCCCGGTCCCTTGAGGATGACCGAAACGGTGCCGGTGCCGACCGGCACCAGCCGGGTCATCCCGGCCGCGGTACCGAACGCGCCACCATCGACGTCGGAGGCCAGCAGCCGGATTTCGACCTGGGTGCCCTCGGGTTTACGGTCGAAACGAAGGCTGGTCTGGATGTTGCCGCCAAAAGCCGAGGCGTCGGAGATGTCGAAGACGGAAAGACCGTCCTTGACCTGGGCGGTGGCCGCGACATCGGCAAGCTGGATACTCCCCGCCGTGGCACGGGCCGCCGACAGCCTGAGATCTAGATTGACCCGATCGGCGAAACTCGTGTCGACCTGACCCGGCTCGCCGCTGCTCGCCGGTCCCAGCGACGTGAAGGCGGACAGAAACGACCTGAGGTCGAGCGTGTCGAAGGCAAGTGTGCCCGAGATCACCGGTTGCGTCTCGCCAAGCGACAGGTCCAGCGCGCCCATGCCCGGGTTGTTGTCCAGCGCCAGCGCCGTGTTTTCAAATTTGACGCGGCCGGCCGACGCCGTGACCTTGCTCGAAATGCTGACCGAGCCGATCGCCGCGCTCGGCGCGATGCCTGCCTGCGACCATTCCAGCACGCGGCGCAGCGAGGGCGCCGCGAATTTCACCTGGCCATCGAAATAGGCTTTTTCGGACATGTTGGCCGTGCCGTCGAAGGAGAAGGTGGCGGGCGCTGCCTTAAAGGACAAAGTGAGGGGTGCCATGCCCCCGGCAAACAGCACCAGGGGTCTCGGCGAGGCGGCATCCACGGTCACGCTTTCGCCGCGCCAGATCCCGGTCGCGGACAATGTCGCATTGCTGTTCATCGCCGCCCAAGTAGCCTGGCCGCTAAGACTGCTCAGGATCTCCACATCCTTGCCTTTGACGGACGCCACCATGCGGCCATCCCTGAACTCCACGGTTCCGAAAGTGTCGTCCGGCAGCTTGTCCAGGTCGGGCTTGGCGGGGTCCGCGTTGACCAGGCCACGGGCCGCGTCGATGGAGCGCGCGATGCGCCCGCCGGTCGGCGCCGTGGGCAGGAATACCCCGCCCGCCGTGCGCTGCACCCGGATCGTCGGCCGCACCAGCCGTGCCGTGGAAAACACCACATCACCCTGCAATGCCGCCATGGCCGAGAGGTCGACCTCGACCCGTTCGGCTTCGACGACGGGCGGCGCATCGGCATCCGTCCATTTCGACAGCGTCACATCGGTCAGGATCGCGCGGAATTTCGGCCAGACCTCGATGCGCGGCGACCCCTCGATGGCAACCCGAAAGCCGCTCCAGGCGCTCAATTCCCAGGCGATGCGGTCACGCACGATCCGCGTCGAGGCAATCAGCGGCAGGGCCGCGACCACCAGAGCGATGACGATCGCGGCAGCGCCGATCGCCCATACTCCGCGGCGGATCAAAGATGATGGCATATAGCCCCGTATGCTTCCATTCCGACAAAAACGATCGCCCGACGGGTGTAACCCCTGTCGTCACTACGACTTAGGGCTGGCGCATTTCAAGTCTTTATGGCCCGGCGATGGCATTTGCGCACACCTGACCGCGTCAGCCCAACAAAATCTTGCTCTGCTGCGCTGCGATATGCATAAGCGATGACGACCGTGGGAGGATCGATCATGGCTGGCGAAGTACCGCTCTGGACCCCGACGCAAGACCAGATTGATGCCTCGCCCTTGACCACCTTCATGAAGGTTGCGGCAGCGAGTACCGGCAGTCC
The DNA here is from genome assembly GCF_006440535.1 of Mesorhizobium sp. B2-5-13. Taxonomy (NCBI): domain Bacteria; kingdom Pseudomonadati; phylum Pseudomonadota; class Alphaproteobacteria; order Hyphomicrobiales; family Phyllobacteriaceae; genus Mesorhizobium; species Mesorhizobium sp. B2-5-13. The sequence continues at coordinate 55,706 of NZ_VFUI01000009.1, forward strand.
ATTTTCTTCCTACGCCGACCTTCACCGCTGGTCGGTCGAGAACCGGGAATCTTTCTGGGATCTTGTCTGGGATTTCTGCGGTCTTGAAGGCGACAAGGGCGAACGACTGCTGCTCGATGGCGAGAAGATGCCCGGCGCTTCTTTCTTCCCCGACGCGTCGCTGAATTTCGCCGAGAACCTTCTGAAAAAAACCGGTGCCGGCGAGGCAATCGTCTTCCGCGGCGAGGACAAGGTCGAGAGGCGGCTGTCGTGGAACGAACTGCACGGCCTGGTCTCGCGCCTGCAGCAGCTCTTCCTGTCGCTCAAGGTGAAGAAGGGTGACCGTATCGCTGCGATGATACCCAACATGCCCGAAGCCGTCGCCGCCATGCTGGCCGCCGCCTCGATCGGTGCGGTGTGGTCATCCTGTTCTCCCGATTTCGGCGAGCAGGGCGTACTCGACCGGTTCGGCCAGATCGAACCTGTCATCTTCATCGCGCCGGACGGCTATTGGTACAATGGCAAGGCGATCGAGGTCGCCGACAAGGTCAAGGCGGTCGCGGCCAAGCTCGGCAGCGTCCGCAAGGTCCTGCTCGTCGACTATCTCGGCACCTCCGCCGATGTTGCTGATACCATCGACAAGGCGGTGGCGATGGAGGAGGCGCTGTCGCCCTTCGCCGTCAAACCCGTCATCTTCGAGCGGCTGCCATTTTCGCATCCGCTCTACATCCTGTTTTCGTCCGGCACCACCGGCATTCCCAAATGCATCGTCCATTCGGCCGGCGGCACGCTGATCCAGCATGTCAAGGAACACCGGCTGCATGCCGGCCTCGGCGACGGCGACCGCTTCTTCTATTTCACCACCTGCGGCTGGATGATGTGGAACTGGCTGGTATCGGGTCTGGCCTCCGGCGCCACGCTGCTGCTTTATGACGGCTCTCCCTTCCACCCCGACGGCAACGTGCTGTTCGATTTCGCCGATGCCGAGAAGATGACCTTCTTCGGCACGTCGGCCAAGTTCATCGATTCCGTGCGCAAAGCCGGCCTCAAGCCGATCCGCAGCCATGATCTGTCGACGGTGCGCGCCATCTCCTCCACCGGGTCGCCGCTTTCGCCCGAGGATTTCCGCTTCGTCTATGACGGCATCAAGAGGGACGTGCATCTGGCCTCGGTTTCCGGAGGCACGGACATCGTCTCCTGCTTCGTCCTCGGCGTGCCGATCGAGCCGGTCTGGACCGGGGAGATACAGGGGCCGGGCCTCGGCCTCGCCGTCGATGTCTGGGACGATGACGGCAAGCCGGTCAGGCAGGAGAAGGGAGAACTGGTTTGCACCAGGGCTTTCCCGTCCATGCCGATCGGCTTCTGGAACGATCCCGACGGCAAGAAATACCAGGCGGCCTATTTCGAGCGTTTCGACAATGTCTGGTGTCATGGCGATTTCGCCGAATGGACCGATCATGGTGGCATGGTCATCCACGGCCGCTCGGACGCGACGCTCAATCCAGGTGGCGTGCGCATCGGCACGGCGGAAATCTACAATCAGGTCGAACAGATGCCGGAAATCCTGGAAGCGCTGTGCATCGGCCAGGATTTCGACAATGACGTGCGCGTCGTGCTGTTCGTGCGGCTGGCCGCGGGTGTCCAATTGGACGAAGACCTGGAAAAACGCATCCGCGCCAAGATACGCAGCGGCGCCAGCCCTCGCCACGTTCCGGCCAGGATCGTCGCCGTATCGGATATCCCCCGCACCAAGTCGGGCAAGATCACCGAACTCGCCGTGCGCGACGTCGTGCACGGCCGTGCCATCAAAAATAGGGAAGCGCTCGCCAACCCGGAAGCGCTGGAACTGTTCAGGAACCTGCCGCAACTCGCCGAGTGACCGGCATGGTTAACGAAATATGTCGCGCGAATTTACCTAGATTTCACGAGTGGTACACATTCGTAAATTTTTTGGCGACCCGGTAAGGACTTGTTAAGGCCCGGCGTCGATAGTCGGATGTAACTTGAGGGAGAAATCCCGTTCCTCAGCCCCCGAGGATCTGAATTCAGCTCAAGCCCCCGTTGTGACAGCAATCTCATCTCTTAAGGCGTCCTTTGGACGCCTTTTCTTTTGGCCTTGTTATTCCGCCAGCACCCGGGTCGAGGGGAACGCAACCTCCACCAGCGTGCCTTCGCCGGGCGTCGAATTGATGGTGAAGCGGGCACGGTTGGCTTCCACCATCGCCTTGGTCAGCGGCAGGCCAAGGCCGGTGCCGTCGCCGCGCCCGCGCTTGAGGGCGTTGATTTGCTTGAATGGCTTCAGCGCCTGCTCGATCTCGGACTGGCTCATGCCGATGCCGGTGTCACGCACCCGCATGACGACATCGCCCGAGGTCTCGTAGGCGGTCGAGACGATCACCTGGCCGCCGGCCTGGGTATAGCGGACGGCGTTGGACAGGATGTTGAGCGCGATCTGGCGCACGCTGCGCAGGTCGGCCACCACTTCCGGCAGCCGCGAGGCGAAGCTGGAGCGGATGATGACCCGTTCGCGGTTGGCCTGCGGCTGCATCATCGCCACGGTTTCGGCCAGCGTATCGTTGAGCGACACCGCCTCATAAGCCATTTCCTGCTGGCCGGCCTCGATCTTCGAGATGTCCAGGAGGTCATTGACCAGATCGAGCACGTGGTTGCCCGAGCGGTTGATGTCGCGCAGATAGTCGCGGTAGCGGTCATTGGCGACCGGCCCGAACTTCTCGTCGACCATCAGTTCGGAAAAACCGATGATGGCGTTGAGCGGCGTGCGAATCTCGTGGCTGATGCGGGCGAGGAAATCGGTCTTCTGCGAGGAAGCGCGTTCGGCCACCGCACGCGCCTGGGTGAGGTCCTCCTCGGCTCGCTTCCACTGCGTGATGTCGCGCACCACGGCGCAGAAGCCGCTGTCGTTGGGCAGCCGGCCGATGGTCATGAACAGCGGGATGAAGCGCCCCTGTGCTTCGCGGCCGATCACCTCGCGGCCATCATTCAAGACGCTCGCCACGCCAGGCTCCAACAGGCCAGTGAGATAGTCGCGCGCCGCGCGCTGGCTCTCGATCGCAAACAGCGAGGCGAACGGCTTGCCGGTCACCTCGTCGCTGTCGAAACCGAACAGCGCTTCGGCCGGGCGGCTGATCGAACGGATGGTGCCGTCGCTGCCGATCAGCACGACCCCGTCTGTGGCGGTGTCGATGATGGTGCGCATCTCGGCGATGCGTGCCTTGAGCTCTGAAATATCGGGCTGCGTTGGCTCCTCGCCGATCACGTGCAGGGCCACAGGCGCATCATCCTCGCCGGAGCGGCGCACGACCAGCATCAGGGCCTTGCCGTCGCGCCAGGGCACGGAGCGCAGGATGGCGTCGATAGGGAATTCCTGTCCATCGCGCGTCTTCAGCCGCAGCGCCCGGTCGCTGCCATCGGACGCGTCGTCATCGGCATAAGGGTCGGCGAACAGAGCGCCGAGGCCGCCCGCATCCTCCAGGTCCTCCAGTGTAGCGTACCCGGTCAGGTCGAGGAATTCCTCGTTTGCATAGTGCAACTGGTCGCCCGAATGGATGATGAGCGGCACCGGCAGCTTGCCGAGCAGCGATGTATCCGGCGTCTTGTTTTCGGTGCCGGCGGAAAAAGCCGACGGCATGAACCCTTCGGTTTTGAGCGGCGGCACCTGCAGGCGCGGCCGCTCGGCAAATGTCTCGGTCGCCTCATGCCTGCCGCCGGTTCCGCCGGTGGTCGCAATCGTTTCCTCGCCGGATGCAGTCGCTTGCTCGCCGGCCCAGTCCTCATCGTCCTCGGCGTCGCGAAAATCGTCTGACGTCATGCTGTCGTCATCGGCCGGCGGTGCCTTGGCAGGTCCTGCCTGCGCTGCCGCCTCGCCATCCCCGATTATCTCCTGTGCCTCGGGCGCTGACGCCTCGTCGCTGCCGTCGGCGGTATGGGCAGGCTCGTCCTCCTTATCGGCATAGTCGAGCAGGGAGCCCGAAGCCCTCGGCGGCGGGGATTCGGAGCTCGGCGCCTGTTGTTCGACCTGATCCGGCTGCGCACCGTCGAGCCGCGCCAGATCCCTCTGATCCTCGGCATCGCCCGGGGAAGGTTCGCCCGCACCCAGCTCGTCTTCAGTATCGGGCGCTGCCATCTCATGCGCCGGGCCGGTCACCGGTTCCTGGGTCGAATTTGTTGGCTCGGCATCCGGGGTGGCGATGTCCACCGGCGGTTTCGTATCGGTCGCGGGTTTGGTCGCGTCGTGCGGCTCCGGCAAAGAGCCTGTTCCGGCACCTGGTTCCGCTTGCCTTGCCGGCTCGGCTGGTTTGGCCGCCGGCGGCTCTGCCGTGGAACTTTCTTTCTTCAGACGCTCGCCGATCTCGCGGAACGCGCTGCGCTCCAGCGTTGACAGCCCCTTGTCGTTGGCCGGCTGCCGGTGTTCGGCCAGCCGGATGACCTTGTCGGCGAAGCGCCGCTCCGGTTTGGGTACTATCGTCAGCGCCGGCACTTCGCCCTTGAACGGATCCGATGCCTTTGGCTCTTCAGCCTTCGGCTCCTCAGGCAGCGTCTCCACGGCCTCCGGTTTCTGTGCCGGCATCTCGCCATTGGGCACCAATGCCATGCCGATCGCTTCCGGATCGACGACCGCATCCCCGGTTCGCGCGACGCCGAAGCCGCGGAAGCCTTCGAAGGCGCGGCTGCGGTCATAGACGGGCAATGCCGCCAGGTCGACCGGGACCTTCAGGTCGGTTCCGACGACGGGCCACAGCACCGAGCGGCCGGACCAGGTGTCGCGCCGCTCCAGCAGGCCGGCGATCTCGCCGGACGCATCAAGGCCGAAAGCCGCCGCGACATCCCTGAAGCGCCGGCCGATCACGTCGGCGGCCGGATGACCGACGACATCGGCGAATTCCGGTGACAGCGCGCTGAACTTGCCCTCGGCGTCGGTACGCCAGACAAAACGTATCGGTGCCGCCGAGCGGTCTATCGTCCGGGTGGCCGAAGCTGCGGGGGAGGCGACCTCGTCCTGCCTCACGCTGTCCGCCGAAGCCTCGGTGCCGGCCGCCTCGGCCACGCTTTTCGGTTCCGCGTCGTCTTCTCCGGCATTGAAATACCAATGATCGTGCTGTGCCGGCGTGCCCGCCGGTTGGTCATTGTCGGCGGCGACCGGTGCCGGCGCGGCCGGCTCCTCGATCTCCCGCTTTGCCCGTTTCGGCATATCGCCAGCGACGGGCTCGGAAGGGGCGGGCTCCTGTTCCATTTTGGCCGCCGTCGGCTGTTCGACCGCCTCTGTCCGCGAAACATCGGCTGTCGGCTGCTTGTCCTGCCGAGACCCGGATTCTACAGCGGCGGTTTCCGCCGCCTCCATTGTGCCGCCAATCTCCTTGGCAGGGTTTTCCGTTGCCGCGGGCAAGCCGTCCGCCGAAGCCGCCGCGCCAGATGCGCTGTCCTCCAGTTGATCCTCGTCGATCACCACCAATAGATGCCGCTCCGACGTCAGCCGGGCGAGGCCCGCCGGGTAGGAGGTCCTGCCGCCCGGAACGAGGCGCTTGACGATGCGCTCGCCCTCTGCCGCGACGTCGGCCACCAGGGCCGCCAGTGTCGCGGGCTGGATGCCGAGCGCCGAAAATCCCTCCGAGGCGGACTCGATATTGCCCTTGGCATCGATGAAGGCAATGAAATGGCCGTCTTCGGTCAAGCCACTGATCGCCCGGCTGGCGATCTCGGCCGCACTGCGCGAGCCGGTCTGCGCCGCCGGCACGGCCAGCATGATGGCATTCTCGCCATCGGGCAGCGTCACGGCACTGGCAAGAAAGCCGACGGCGCGGCTGGTCACGCCGGTCGCCAGGCGCACCGTGATCGAGCGATCGCTGCCGATCTGCGGGAAACTGCTGGTCGCCATGATCTGACGGCGCGCGATCAGCGGCAGCCGCGCCGAGGCGCCGATGATCGCTTCGATATCGGGATAACCGAACATGGCGGCGCCCGGCCCATTGGCCCAGATCACCTGCTCGAGGTCCACCGACAGGATCGCGATCGCGTCGCCGGCGGCAAACCGCTGGCGGACCGCGTCGAGTACGGCGACGTCAAGGAAGGAATATTCGGACGGCATGCGCTTGGCGAACCCTCACGGAGCGGCGAATTTGCAGTTAACGCTTTGTTAATAAAAGCCGCAGCCACGAAGGTCCACAAGCCAGAACGTGCAAAGGCTGAATTTTGGCTGTTTGGTTAACGGCCGAAAACATTTTTTTGTGCACTGCAACAAGGATATTGCAATGCACAAAAATTGCCTTTATATTGCCATCATACATGAACGAGACGGCTTTCTGTCAAAGCCGCCGCCGCTGAAAAGGATGGAAAATGTCCAGGACCAAGACTGCCGAGACCATCGAAAACGTTGAATTCCCGAGCTTCGACGCTTCCAAGGCCACCGACCAGATGCGCGCTTTCGCCGAAAAGGGCGTTGAGCAGTCGAAAGAGGCCTACGCCAAGCTCAAGACCGGCGCCGAGGAGACCCAGAAGGCCCTGGAGTCGACCTATGAAACCGCCAAGACTGTTTCCAGCGATCTGTCGCTCAAGACCATCGCGGCGCTGCGCGCCAACGCCGAGGCCGGCTTCTCGCATCTCGAAGCCCTGATCGGCGCCAAGTCGCTGTCGGAAGTCGTCGAGCTGCAGACCGCATTCCTGCGCAAGCGCGTCGAGCTGACCGTCGAGCAGGCCAAGGACTTCCAGGCTGTTGCCTCCAAGGCGGCCGAGGATGTCTCGAAGCCGATCAAGACCGCCTTCGAGAAGGCGATCAAGGAAATCAAGGCCGCCTAATAATTGCGCATCGTCCGCGGATGCAACAAAAGGTCGCATTTTGTCGGACAAATAGATGTGAGATAGTGACGGTCAAGCGAATACCCGGCGGGTGGAACCTCCTCCCTTCACCTCCGGGGTGACCAGCCAGCACCTCCTCCCGCTGGCTCGTAACAGGAAAAGGCCGGCACCTCCTCCCGCCGGCCTTTTTCTTTGCCCGGCGAAAGGTGCACCGCTGTGGGGAAGTGGCCTTTGCTTTGCAAAAGCCTTGAATTAGAATTCATAAGCCCGTAAGGACGCATCGCCGAACGATAGAGCGGATCGCGGAATGAACCTTCCACCTCGATCCCGCTACCAACGTTAAGACGTGCCGTTGTAGCTCAGATGGTTAGAGCGCCGGATTGTGGATCCGGAGGTCGCTGGTTCGATCCCAGCCAACGGTACCATCGGATTTCCGTTAATTAACTGAATTTACTGTCTAATCCGGCCGCACATGTCGAAATCCCACGCGATCGCGCATTTTGTGCTGTCTGTTGTGCTGCAAATGACGACTGGGAAGACATCGCGAAGCGCAAGACCCTGACGGCTTCCTGCGGCCGAGGCATCGTGCTGGCCTTACCGGATCGGCGTCTTGCCGCGAAACAGCGGCTGGTGCGCCCGCATCAAGGCGGTAATACGGTCGGCGACTTTTCGTACCGGCGGGGAGTGACGTTCCTCGTGATGGGTAACGATCCATTGGTCGGTTTCGAGTTCGGGGATAGGCTGAGCGACGCGAACCAGCCGCGGATCGCTGTCACCCACGAAGCACGGAAAAATCGAAAGGCCGGCGCCGGCGGCCACCAGTTCGCGTACCGAATGGCTGTTGTTGCCGCGCACGGCGATGCGGTCGCCATGATGGGCTTGCAGCCAGCGCGCCGAAGCAATGTTTGCTCCTTCGCCGGTGACGCCGACGAACAAGCCGGCGGCGATGCCGTTGATCAGCTGGCGTCCGGAATAAATGGCGTGGGCGACCTTGCCGCTCTGGCGGCCGGCCAACCACTGTTCGGTCGGGCGCTCGCTGCGGATGCCGATGTCGGCGGCACGGCGTCCGATGTCGACCCTGTCGGTGGTGGTGACGAACTCCACCCTTATGCCGTCATCGACCGTCCAGATATCGCCGATATGGGCGCAAACGAAGGCCGAGGTCCATGGCCCGGCCGAGACGCGGACAATGCGATCAGGCAGGCTTCCCTCCCGCCAGCGGGTCAGCGACTGCATCGCTGCCTCGACATCTTCGGCGCGCCGCAGCAGTTCTTCACCGACCGGGGTCAGCCGGTAGCCGGTCTGCTGACGCACGAACAGCGGTTCGCCGATCTGCTTTTCGAGCGCGGTGACGCGTCGTCCAAGGGTGGCCGCGCTGAGGCGCGTGGTTGCCGTCGCCGCGCTCAAGCCACCAAGCCGCGCAACGTCTAGAAATAACCTCAGATCGTCCCAGCCGATATCCATTTTGCAGAAATGAAAGACTCGTTGCGACCGTGGCTGTAGCGCGAAGCGGGCGTCGCACGCAAGTATGCGGGCATTGGAGGTGTTGAACAATCCTGCCTGGCGGAACAGTGAGAAGCGCCTCGGCTGGCCAAGAAGCCAGCGCAACCCTTTCGATCGCGCAGGCGCTTGGCGCGGATGCTTTGCGCTTTCGATCAACCACGCGCGAGGGATATTCCGCGCGCCAAAGGAGACGATCATGTTGCATGAATTTCGACACCGCTTCGCCCGCTGGCTTGCCTATCGCCAGACGCTTGCGAGCTTGCGGCATGTCCCTGACAGCACGCTGGCGGACGCCGGCATTTCTCGCGAAGAAATCCGCGAGCGTGCCCGCTACGCCGGCCTGCGTCGTTGAGCCAATGGAGGCGGGCATGCAGATGATGAAGCGGGATGGCCGCTCGGTGCCGCGCATCGGCATCGGCACCTGGGCGGCGGGCGGCGCGGCGCGCTGGCATGACACGGCGACCATCTATGGCGAGGTCGACGACGTCAGGTCGCAAGCCGCGTTGGCGATGGCCTATGACATCGGCGCGCCGGGTGTTCGACACGGCTGCCGCTTATGGCGCCGGCAATGCCGAGCTGATCCTTGGGCGGGCGTTGAAGGGCAAGGACGAAGCGGTCATCGTCACCAAGGTCGGCTATTTCGGCGATCCCGAAACGCGCAAGATCGCTCCCGAGGATGCCTCTGCCGCGGCGATCCGGACTTCGATCGACAATTCGCGGCAGCGGCTGAAGCGCGATTGTATCGACGTCGCGCTGCTGCACATCAACGAGTACCCGATCGAGCGCGCCGGCGAGGTGTTCGATACGCTCGGCCTGCTGCACCAGGAGGGCAAGATCGGCGGCTTCGGCTGGAGCACCGATCACCACGAACGGCTTGCCGCCTACGCGCCGCGCGAGGGTTTCGTGGCTGTGGAGAATGACTTCAATGTGTTTACCCCGGCAAACGAGCTGATGGCCGTTGCGGCGCGCGAGAACCTCGTCTCGTTCAGCCGGCTGCCGCTGGCAATGGGGCTGCTCACCGGCAAATACACGCCGGCCATGAAGCTGCCCGCCGATGACGTGCGCGGCGGGAATGCCGAATGGATGGTGTTTTTCAGGGATGGCGCCGCCAACCCGCACTATCTGTCAAGGCTCGCGGCAATCCGCGACTTGCTCACCTCGGGCGGACGCACGCTTGCCCAGGGCGCGCTCGGCTGGACCCTCGCCAAGTCGGCAATTGCCTTGCCGGTTCCCGGTTTCACGCGGCCCGAGCAGGTCGAGGACAATCTCGGTGCGCTGGAAAAAGGGCCGCTGCCGGCAGCGGTGATGGCCGAGATCGACGCCGTGCTGAATATTGCCGAGACCGGCTGACATTGCAGTCCGAAATTCGCATCACCTCGGAGCAGAACTGCACGCCGAGCTGATGCCGATTGAAAATCGGCGAATGTCATCTGCAAAGAGCTTCTGGGCGAAGACAACCAGGCATGGTTAAACCGCCAGAACAGGCTCGGTTCGAATTGATTCGCCAAGTTCAGTCCGAAGGCGTACAAAAAGGGGGTCGTCAGCAGCACAGTATGGGCGTTGACGCTTGGGAGCGACCATCGCACTCCTGCCCCAGCGTGAGGCTAGGATGTCATGGCGAAAGACCCTGAGCGCCCCGGTCTAGCGGCCGAAGCCGTGCGTGCACTTGCCCGGGAATCGGGCGCTACCGAACAGCAGATACGTGACATAGTATCGTTGATAGGGTTCGACCGCTCCTCGATCCTCAGGGAAGCTCGCCTTCTGGCGAAGGATCGTTAGCCGACGAAACCTGCGATTTGTCCACAGCAGCTACTGTCGGTTTCATACCGACACGCCCGCCCGCCTAGTGCTGGCCGGGTGGGACAGTCTATGTTTTGCCACCGTCGTTCGAAGGGCGCGGCCGGCCGAGAGATCCTAGTGCTCTTGCCCAAGTGGAGAGCATCTCGTGGATCACAAGGTTCTGCAGGCCAGGAGCGAGTTGTTGCGCCGGATGAGCGCGGACGATTTCGAGCGGCTGCGGCCACATCTCAAGAGTGTTTTCCTGGAGTTGCGCTCACCGTTGGAGAACGAAGGCCAAAAGATCGAGGCGGTCTATTTCTTGGAGAGTGGCATCGCATCGGTTGTGGCCAAGGCTTCGGCGACGGCGGAAGCAGAAGTGGGAATAATCGGCTTTGAGGGCATGACCGGTTCGGCGCTGATCATGGGCGACGAGCTGGCAAGCTTCGATTGTTACGTCCAGTCGACGAGCGAAGCGCTGCGGATGAGCGCTGGGCCATTCGTCGAAGCCTTGGAAGACAGCCCTACCTTACGGCCGTTCCTGTTGCGCTACGTCCAGTATCTCCACATCCAGACGAGCTACACCGCATCGATCAACGCGCGGCACAGCCTTGAGGTCCGGCTGGCGAGATGGCTTCTCATGTGCAGCGACCGGACCGTCGGTGACAGGCTTATGATAACCCACGAGTTCCTTTCCGTCATGCTGGGCGTCAGGCGCCCGGGGGTCACCGTGGGGCTTCAGACAATCGAGAGCCATGGCTACATCCGAGCCCGCCGCGGCGAAATCACGATCCGGGATCGGAAAGGTCTCATGACGCTGGCACGGGACTCTTACGGCGCTCCCGAACTGCAATACCGTCGGCTGGTCGGAGATCTCGGTTCAAAGAACCCTTCTAGGCAGGATCGTCCGCCCACCTGACCGCCACCATTGCCGGGGTTGGTAGGCCGGATTGTGGGCCGGAAGTGCGGGAATGGCCGACGCGATAATGCCGGTTTGACGGCACATTGCCTAAGCTCGCGTCGGCCATTGCGGCATGGGGATGCCGCCTAGCCAATCTAGTGATCAAGGGATGGTCGACAACAAAGGTCAAATTGTTGGTAAGAAACGTACGAAGCTGAACTTTGTCTTGCGCCGATGGGGTGCCACGCAAGCCTGGCGCATCGCACTCTCGGGATAGAACATAACTTCCCGCCGCTGGCCGAGCGCCGTTACCCCGTCACGTTGCCGACGTTAGCCGTAGTACCTTCGCATGCCGGCACCTCGCCGGCGCTGCTCATAGCCGACACCGGTCAGGCAATCACAAGTCCTTGAACGCAAACTGTTCCCGGAACATCTCAACTCCAGGTTTGTTTGGAGCCCCAGATGCTATCTGGAGCAGGGCGGAGAAATCCATGGTCAATTCCCGATCGATGCCGGTGGTCACCAGGCGCCCGATCTATCGGGCGCCAATGGCGATCGCCAATGCCTGTTTCATCGGCACGCTGCTGACCGACCTCGCCTATTGGCGGACCGCGGAGATGATGTGGACCGATTTTTCCGCATGGCTGTTGTTAGCCGGTCTGGTGATGGGAGCGCTTGCGGTAATTGCGGCCCTTGTTGATCTCTTCACCGGTCGAATGTTCCCAGTGCGCTGGGTCTATCTGCTCGGCAGCCTGGTAGTTCTTGTCCTTTCGTTCTTCAACGCGCTGGTGCACAGCCGTGATGCCTGGACGTCGGTTGTGCCGACGGGGCTCATCCTCTCCGCAGCGGCCGTGATCGTCTTGCTTCTCGTGTGGCTGCTGCGATGGAGTACGGGCCGCGCTGCCGGGGAGGTGGTCGAATGAGCGCCATGCAGGTTTCCGACAGACACATCCGGCGTGCCGTGGGGTTAGGTCTGCTGTGCGGATCGCTTCTGGCATTGCCTGCCTGTAGCGACGACGACCCGGACCCAAGCGGCCAGGTCGGGCCGAACCCGACACTGCCTGAACCGACGCAATATCTTGTTCCGCCGATGCATGTCGCTTCGATCATTGGCTGGAAACAGGACGAGAAACCAACGGTTGCGAAGGGTTTGCAGATCCAGGCATTCGCCAAGGGATTGAAGCATCCGCGCTCGCTCTACACCTTGCCGAACGGTGACGTTCTGGTGGTCGAGTCCGTGGCGCCGCCCGGCGCCGCTATCAAACGTCCGAAGGACCTGATCATGGGCTGGATCGAGTCCATGGCGACGTCAGGCGGCGGCACCGAGGGAAGCAACCGCATAACCTTGCTGCGCGATACGAACGGCGATGGTGTGCCCGATCTCCAGAACGTCTTCCTCGACCATCTCAATTCGCCCTTCGGCGTGGCTCTGGTCGGCAACGACCTCTATGTGGCCAACACGGATGCCATCGTGCGCTATCCCTACACGCCAGGCGATACCAAGATCACCGCCCCTGGCACCGTGCTTACGCCGCTGCCTGGCGGTCCGATCGATCACCACTGGACCAAGTCTCTCGTCGCCAGCCCGGACGGATCGCTGCTTTATGTCGGGGTCGGCTCCAACAGCAACATCACGGAGAACGGCATCCAGGCGGAGAAGGACCGCGCCGCCATCTGGGAGGTCGACAGGGCGACAGGCCGTTCGCGCATTTTCGCAAGCGGGCTGCGCAATCCCAACGGTTTGAGCTGGGAGCCGCAGAGCGGAGCCCTTTGGGCCGTTATCAACGAGCGCGACGAACTCGGTCCCAATCTGGTTCCCGACTACATGACTTCGGTCAAGGACGGCGCGTTTTATGGCTGGCCATACAGCTACTATGGTCAGCATGTCGATCCGCGGGTGATGCCGCCGCGGCCGGACCTGGTCGCCAAAGCGATCCCCCCGGACTATGCACTGAGTTCTCATGTCGCGCCCCTGGGCCTGGCATTTTACACCGGCACCAATCTGCCCGAATCCTATCGCAACGGCGCGTTTGTCGGCGAACATGGCAGCTGGAACCGAAAGCGCTTCAACGGCTACAAGGTCGTTTTCATACCGTTCAATGGAGGTCATCCCGACGGCAAGCCTCAGGACGTCGTCACCGGTTTCCTTGACAATGACAACAAGGCACATGGGCGGCCCGTGGGCGTTGCTGTCGACAAGGCCGGTGCTTTGTTGATTGCGGACGATGTTGGAAACACCGTCTGGCGCGTGACTGCCGCACCTCGGTAGCCGTTTTCGCATTGTATGCGCAGGCAAGGCGCGTGATGATCTTGGCACGACTTGGTAAAAATCGTACAGTGAAAAGCCATCAAATCAAGCGCTTCTAAATACCTGCCACGCCGATATGGGCGGCGAGTCGGACGGACGAACGGCCATGTCGACAAATCCCGAACCGACCAATGTCGCCACGTCGGTGGACGCCATTCTCGATGAGTTGCAGGACAGCCCTTTCCCGTCGATGCAAGCCGCCATAGCGATCCTGCGGAAGCGGACCGGCACAGAGCGATCGGATGCCGATCTGAAAGGCTTGATCACCAAGAAAGCTGCTGTGCGGGGCATTCAGCTTTTTGACGAGGGCAGTACCGCAAATTGAGCCCAAGGCTGCTCATCTAGGTTTGTTATTGATGGATGTCGCTCGCGACGAAATGCCGGATCGCGATCTGGTCAAAATCAAAGGTGTGCAATGACGCGGGCGCCCAGGTGTTCGGGCATCGCTTATCCTGACTGCCGAACGAAGCGCGTGACCTTGATCGGTCAGCGTAGGAGCCGCTGTGGAATTTCCACCACATTCTCCGATCCGGGCAGCTCAAAGGCCATGGCCAACCGACGCAAGGAGGCCATTTCCACGATCAGCTCTTCGATCGAACGATCCGGCAAACCCGTCTTCACTTTCTGCCTTACCCTTGCTGTGAGTTCATGAACCCGGACAGGCACGAAAAGCGCGCTGTCGTCCAGCAATCTGCTGATTTCGATCACCACATCGGCGTCAATGTCTTTCGGCAATTCCCGCATGGGCGTCACCTTGGTCTCGAAGCGTCCCGAAGGCGATCAGGCATTGCGCCAGAAGGCATGCCGGACGCGGATCGATCTCCAGATTCATAAAACCACCCGCCCGGCGTGTCACGATAAAACATCTGTACGAAAATAACCGAACCGGCTGGCTCGCGTAATCCACACGTCTTGCCCGAAATCGCGGGCTACGGCATCGGCGCATACCGCACACCATGGCTCAATTGCCGTCAGCATCCGGGCGCCTGTCACCTGGTGAACTCGTCATCAAGAATGCGCAACGCCTCTTCGTATTTGGCCGTGGGTGCTCCGATCTGCCGCGATTGCCAGATATTGTCGGTCAGATCAGCCCGTTTTACCGGCAGCGCCAATGGGTTCGATCCAGCCCGCCGCACGAATGTAAAATAGTCCTCGCCGTCTCTGCGCGTCATGGCGTCGACCGCGGCGGCGATCGTCGGTCCAAAGCCCGCCTCTTCAAGCCTGGTCCGGCTCCAGCCTTCGCCTTTTTCCAGAACGTCGTGCAGATAGGCGACGACTTTCTGGTCCATCGTCTCGACAGCGTCGACCACCCGACGGCAATGATCGATATAGGGGCCTCCTGTCTTGTCGTGCTGCGATGCATGGGCCTGCTCCGCAATCTTGGCCGCCCGATAGAAAATACTCATCGCATCCATCTCCGCCTTGCCCCCGCGAGCCGCAGCCTTCAGGCACTAATACCGCTCCCTGGTTTCGCGGTGCGGCAAGTCCATGCGGCAGCAAAACGCCGGCCGCCGGCGTCGGTTCCTGTCCTTTTGCAGGAGCGAGTTCCCGCACGGGACGCTCGTCGGTTCCGAGCGCCATGGCATCGAGGCCGCTTCCGTTGACGGAGCCGGCGGAAATAGAGGGTATCGATCGCGCTTCGGTTTCGACGAAGCAATGGGCAGAAAAAGACTTCTTTTTGCGATCCGGCCCGAATGCTCTCTTGCGGACCTTAAAACACGCAAGGCTCGCTTGGGAGGCGACGCCCAAACAAGAGCGGCTGCCAAAACAAGAGCCGGCATACGCCGCTAGAATGAGGCCGATGCCGGCAACAGCCATAGGGGAACCACGACAATGAAGACATTTCGAAACTGCCTGGTGAGCGCGGTCGGCGCAGGCTTGCTGGGCCTGGGGCTCGCCGCTCCTGCCAACGCCGGCGCCATCCGTCTTGGCATGACGACCTGGGTGGGCTACGGGCCGCTGTTTCTTGCCCGCGACCTTGGTTACTTCAAGGAGGCCGGCGTCGATGTCGACCTGAAGGTCATAGAAGAATCAGCGCTTTACATGGCGGCGGTCGCCGGTGGTGATCTCGATGGCGCCGCCTCCACGGTCGACGAGCTGATGAAGTACCGCTCGGACGATCTCTGTTTCAAATACGTCCTGGCGCTCGACGACAGCCACGGCGGTGATGGTGTCGTCACGCAGCCCGACATCAAGTCGCTCAAGGATCTGAGGGGCCAGCAGGTGGCCTTGAACGAGGGCTCCGTTTCCGAATTCTGGTTCAATGTGCTCTTGAAAAAGGAAGGCATGACCGAGGACGACGTCACCATCACCAACATGACCGCCGATGACGCGGCGACCGCCTTCATCGCCGGCCAGGTTCCCGCCGCCGTGACGTGGGAGCCGCACCTCACCGAAGTCCGTAAGGGCGGCAAGGGAAAGGTGCTGATCGATTCCACGACCACCCCTGGCCTGATCGTGGATGTGATCGCCCTCAAATGCGATCTCATCGAAAAGCATCCCGAGGACGTAAAGGCCCTTGTCAAGGGCTATTACAAGGCGGTCGAGTACATCAAGACCAATCCGGAAAAAGCCTATGAGATCATGGCCAAGGGCATTGGCGGCTATCTCGAAAAGCCCGAGGATTTCGCGGCCGGCGCCAAGGGCGTGCGCTATTATGACCGCGATCGTAACCTGGAATTCTTCGGCACGCCGCAGAAGAGCGAGGCGTCCGAACTGGTGAACTTCGCGCAGGACATCTGGGGCAAGGCCGGCAAGCTCAAGATGACGATCGACGCGAAAACCATCCTCGACACCGATTTCATCAGGGAACAGTGAGCCTTCGAGAAACCGGGGCCGGTCCGCCTGGACCGCCCCCGATTTCCCGGCAGGCCCGAACTTCGCGCTTCGAACATCAACGGAGGCCATCCCATGGCACAAAGGCGGACGGCGTGGACACGCCTGACGACCCCATTCGCCAACATTCCAGCCAGCACGGCAACAACACTCGCGCTGGCGATGTGGGTGGTCGTGATCGGCGGCTGGGCCCTGCTGTCCTATGGCCGCGTCGTGCCGAACATGTTCCTGCCGACGCCTGGAACCGTGCTGCAGACGACCTATCGCATGTCTCTGGACGGCAGCCTTTTTTACCACACTTTGACCAGTGCCAAGGTGGTGATCCTGGGCTTCATCGTCTCCTCGCTGATCTCGGTGCCGCTGGGATTGTGGATGGGGACATACCGGGTGGTGCAGGCGCCGCTGGAGCCGTTGGTCAATTTCATCCGCTACCTGCCCGTGACCTCCTTCGTGCCCCTGTTCATCCTTTGGATCGGCATCGGGATCGAACAGCGCATAGCGGTCATATTCTTCGGCACCTTTTTCCAGCAGCTGGTGATGATTTCCGACTGTGCGCGCAGTGTGTCCAGGGACCTGGTCAACGCATCCTACACTCTGGGCACCAAGCGCAGCGAAGCCGTGTGGCACGTCATTTTCCCGGCCGCGCTTCCAGCCATCCTCGACACGCTTCGCGTCACCATGGGCTGGGCCTGGACCTATCTGGTCGTGGCCGAGCTCGTCGCCGCGTCCAGCGGTCTCGGTTATATCAGCCTGAAGGCGATGCGAGGCTTCCAGGTCGATGTGATTTTCATGGCGATCGCCGCGATTGGGCTTCTGGGCCTTGTCACCGACACGGCGTTCCGCATTATCCGGGCGAGGGTCGCGCCATGGGCATCCTGATGTTGAACGCAACCTCGCAAACCGCGGTCGGATCAAGGGTAGCAATGAGCGAGACCATCAAGGCGAATGATCTGGCCGGCTCGGCCGCGACGACCGGCGATCTGCGCTCGACCGGCACGACGATGTCAATCGAGGACGTGACATTGCGTTACGGCGACGCCAACGGCGTGCTGGCACTGGACGATGTGTCGCTGAAGGTGGCCAAGAACGAATTCTGTGTGATCGTCGGCCCTTCGGGATGCGGCAAATCCAGCCTGCTCTACCTTGCGGCCGGCCTCAATGACGCGACTTCGGGCAGCATCAAGGTCGATGGCCGCGAAGTGATCGAACCCGGTCCCGACAGAGGCATGGTGTTCCAGAGCTACACCTTGTTTCCCTGGCTCACGGTGCGTGCCAACATCGAGTATGGGCCCAAGCGCAAGGGCCTGCCGGCGGGGCGGCGCAAGCAGATCGTCGACCAGTATCTAGACGAAGTCGGCCTCGCGCCCTTTGCCGACCACTACCCCGCCCAGCTTTCCGGCGGCATGAAGCAACGCGTCGCGATCGCACGCGCCCTTGCCAACGATCCGGCCGTTCTGTTGATGGACGAGCCCTTCGGCGCTCTCGACAGCCAGACGCGCGGCACCATGCAGAAACTGCTTTTGCGCGTCTGGGAGCGGCAGCAAAAGACGGTGCTGTTCGTTACCCACGATATTGACGAGGCGCTCGTCCTGGGCGATCGCGTCTTGGTGATGACGGCCAGGCCCGGCAAGATCAAGGCCGAGATCAAGGTCGACATCCCCAGGCCGCGCTCTATGGACGTGATCCTCGAACCCGAGTTCATCGCGCTCAAGCGCCGCATCCTTGGCCTTTTGCACGACGAGATCGACGAGGATCATTGATGCACGTCGCCCAAACGCATGCCCACGGGCTCGACCCGAGGGTCTGCGGCGGTTTTTGGGAAAACAGCGTGCTACCAAACGTCGAGCGGACCCATTCGAAAGCCGGGGCGGATCCCTACCTTTCGCCGTGATGCGCCGAGCCCAGGATCATCTCCGAGGCCTTCTGTCCGATCATCATGCTTGGCGCATTCGTGTTGCCGCCGATCAGCTTCGGCATGACTGACGCATCCGCGACCCGGAGCCCAGCCACGCCTCGCACTTTCAGCGTCGCCGGATCGACGACCGCCATCGCGTCCGTCCCCATCTTGCAGGTCCCGACGGGGTGGTAGACGGTCAACGCTTCGGCGCGCAGATAAGCGAGGATCTCGTCGTCGCTGCGGATATTCTTGCCCGGAAGCATTTCCTTTCCACGCACCGGATCGAACTCGGATGCGGCGAGGATCTTGCGCGCGATCTTGATGCCTTCGACAAGCACCATGGCGTCGTCTTCATCGGCGAAGAAGCAGTGGTCGATGAGAACATCGCGGCGAGAACTGTCCCGTGACAATCTGATCTCACCCACGCTTTTCGGTCTGAGCACG
The DNA here is from genome assembly GCF_006440535.1 of Mesorhizobium sp. B2-5-13. Classification (NCBI taxonomy): domain Bacteria; kingdom Pseudomonadati; phylum Pseudomonadota; class Alphaproteobacteria; order Hyphomicrobiales; family Phyllobacteriaceae; genus Mesorhizobium; species Mesorhizobium sp. B2-5-13. Next base: position 74,159 of record NZ_VFUI01000009.1, read on the forward strand.
CAGATATGAATGGCGTAGCCGTGGCCATATTCGATGAGCCTGCCGCGATGGCTGCGATAGCCCGGCACGAAGTGGAACTGAATGTCGGGCAGGCCGTTCGCATGCCTGGTTCTCGCAAAGCCACCGGCCTCAACATAATTGGTGGTGAGCATCCCCTTTCGCCGCGCGAAATACTGGAAGGGCGCTGCCATGATGCGGGGCAGGTTGGCAAGCGACAGGCCGAGCGTCCTGGTGCTCCTGGAGCGCACGGTGATCATGCCGTCGACATGGTCCTGCAGGTTCTTGCCGACACCCGGCAGGTTGAGAACCGGCGTGATGCCGATTTGCCGCAGCTCGTCCGCGGGGCCGATGCCGGACGCCATCAGGATCTTGGGCGAGTTGATGGCCCCGGCGCAGAGTACGATCTCGCGGCTGGCCGCGAATATTTTTTGCTGGCCATCATGGCGCACGCGCAGTCCAGTCGCGCGCCCTTCGGCGATGACAAGGTCGATCACCTCGCATGCGCTGAGCAGCGTCAGGTTCCTGCGATCGAGGACCGGACGCATGAAAGCGGTGAAGCTGCTGAAGCGCTCGCCCCGATTCTGCGTGACGTTGTAGATCCCGACGCCGAACTGGCTCTCTGCATTGAAGTCTTCGTTGGCGGGCAGGCCGGCACGTTCGCCAGCCCTGACGAACATCCCGGAGAGCACGTTCGGATCACGCGGATTGTCGACCATAAGCTCGCCGTCCGTGCCGTGATAGCGCGGGTCCTGGGCGATTAGGTTGCGCTCCAGCTTCCTGAACACAGGCAGCACGTCGCTGTAGGCCCAGCCGGCGCAGCCGAGCGCTGCCCATTCGTCATAGTCCTCCGCGGCGCCGCGAATATAGACCATCGAGTTGATCGAACTCGATCCGCCCAGCGTCTTGCCCCGGTTGACCGGAATGCTGCGGTTGTTGAGATGGGGCTGTGGCACGCCGACGAAACAATAGTCGTAATTCGGGTTGCCATAGAGCGACAGAATGCCTGCCGGCACCCTTACCCGCGGGCTGTTATCACTGCCGCCGGCCTCTATCAGGCACACCCTGACCGATGGATCGGCGCTCAGCCGATTGGCCACCACGCAGCCCGCCGATCCCGCGCCGACGACGATGTAATCATAGCTCTCGGTCTTCATGCCAGCCCCTCGAGGATGCCGGCGCTCGAGGCATTGCGGAACGGGCCGCTGCGGTAGCGCATCCTGTTCCGCAACCAGTTCCGTGCCGACACATGCCCGGCTTCGCCCGCCACATCGTGTGGCGCTGCGGGTCCGACCGCTGAAACTGTAGATGCGTCTATCGGCGTGAGAAATTCGGAAATGGTTACGCGTGACTTCGGAGATTCGTTATGGGCGCCCACCGGCACGTGCTGCTACCTGTGAGCGCCAATAACGAGACGACCGGATGACGCGCGGCCTGTCTGGAATACGGTGAAATGGATCACCCGGGGCTGCATCCGCCTGCCGCCGGAAATCGGTTTCATCCGTGCGGCGGGAGCTGTCGAATGGTCAGAAGAGGACTGGGCATGTCGGTTGAGACGATAGACACGCTTGTCGTTGGCGGCGGCCAGGCGGGGGTGGCCATGAGCGAGCACCTGAGCAAGTGCGGAGTGCCTCATCTCGTCCTCGAACGTGGCCGCATCGCCGAGCGCTGGCGCACGCAGCGATGGGACTCCCTGGTTGCCAACGGCCCGGCCTGGCACGATCGCTTCCCGGGCATGGAGTTTCCGCGGACGGCCCCCGACGGCTTTCCCTCCAAGGACGAGGTCGCCGACTATTTTGTCGCTTACGCCAAGCAGATCGATGCGCCGATCCGCAGCGGCGTGGAAGTCAAACTCGTGCAAAGAAATGTCGGTCGGCCCGGCTTCCGCGTCGAGACGTCCGATGGCGTGATCGACGCCAACAGCGTCGTTGCCGCCACCGGACCGTTCCAGATCCCCGTCATTCCGCCTGTTGTCCCTGAGGAGGCTGGCATCCTGCAAATCCATTCCAGCGCGTACCGCAATCCCGCGAAATTGCCAAAGGGCGGTGTGCTGGTGGTCGGAGCGGGATCATCGGGCGTGCAGATCGCGGACGAGCTCCAGCGCGCGGGAAGGCGCGTCTATCTTTCGGTCGGCCCGCATGACCGCCCGCCGCGGGCCTATCGCGGGCGCGACTTCTGTTGGTGGCTGGGCGTTCTCGGCAAATGGGACCTCGAAACCCCAGGACCCGGCACGGAACATGTCACGATCGCGGTGAGCGGCGCGCGCGGCGGTGAAACGATCGATTTCCGCCGGCTGGCGGCGCAGGGGCTTACCTTGGTCGGCATGACTAGGACCTACCAGGACGGGCTGATGAGCTTCGCGCCTGATCTTGCGAAAAACATCGCTCGCGGCGACGCCAGCCTGATGTCACTGCTGGATGAAGCCGACGCCTATGTCGCGCGCAACGGTCTGGACCTTCCGGAAGAGCCCGCTGCCCGCCGGATCGAACCGGATCCGGAATGCATGACCAATCCGATCGGCGAACTGCACCTGGCCAAGGCCGGGATAGCGGCGATCATCTGGGCGACGGGCTTTGCCGCCGACTATAGCTGGCTGAAGGTCGACGCCTTTGACGAGAAGGGCCGGCCCAGGCACCACCGCGGCGTCTCGATAGAGCCAGGAATCTATTTCCTGGGGCTGCCCTGGCAGTCGCGAAGAGGTTCCAGCTTCATCTGGGGCGTATGGCACGACGCCAAGCACGTGGCCGACCGCATTTCGACGCAGCGCAAATATCTGGCCTACCATGCCGCCGCGAAGCGCGAGGCCGTGGACGCCTGACCAAAGCCGACGACAGCTGCGAGCCCGACCTGATGGAGACCAACATGGCGCATACGCGAATTCGCACCTTCAATACCAAGGATACCTATCCCGAGCAGAAGCTCGACAACGATCTGTGCCAGGCGGTCATCACGCGGGGCGGCCGCACGATCTATCTGCGCGGCCAGTGTCCGCAGGATCTCGACACCGCCAACACCATCGAGAGCCACGATCCGGTCGATCAGACCCACAAGGTCATGCAGAACGTCAAGCAGCTCATCGAGGAATGCGGCGGGACGATGGAGCATCTGGTGAAGGTGGTGATCTACCTGACTGATGTGCGCCATCGCGAAGCCGTCTACCGGACCATGGGCGAATACATCAAAGGCGTGCATCCGGTTTCGACCGGCCTCGTCGTGTCGGCCCTGGCGCGGCCGGAATGGCTGGTCGAGATCGACGGCACGGCCGTAATTCCGGATGATGACACAGCCATCATCCGGAATGATGGCGCAACCATCAGCCCGGACTGAGCGCCATGACCTTCTCCATCGTCGCACGGTGCCGGCGCACCGGCATGTTCGGAGTGGCGGTATCCTCGTCATCTCCGGCGGTGGCGGCCCGCTGCGCCTATGCGCAGGCGGGCGTCGGGGCGGTTGCCAGCCAGAACGTCACGGACCCGGCGCTCGGGCCACGAGCGCTGGAGCTGATGGCGCGGGGCGCCTCCGCCACTGAGGCCGTCGCGATCCTGAAGCGTACGGCCGCTTTCAGCGAATACCGGCAGGTTCTGGCGGTCGACGCGGCCGGCGGCAGCGCAATCCATTCGGGGCCGAAAGCGCTCGGCATCTGGGCCGAGGCGCGCGGCGAGGACGTCGCCTGCGGCGGCAACCTGCTTGCCAGCGATAGGGTTCCGCAAGCCATGGTGGATGCCTTTCTCGCCTCCGAAGGCGACATCGGTGACCGGCTGATCGCCACCATGCGAGCGGCGCTCGAGGCCGGCGGCGAGGCGGGACCTGTCCGCTCCGCCGGCATGAAACTGGTGCGCGATGTCTCATGGCCCGTCGCCGACCTGCGTTGCGACTGGAGCGAGGAGTGTCCGATCGAGCAGCTGGCGACGCTGTGGGATATCTACAAGCCCCAGCTTGATGACTATGTCACGCGCGCCCTCAATCCGTCTGGCGCGCCGAGCTACGGCGTTCCCGGTGACGAGTAGTCCCGACAATCTGGAGCCAGCATGAGCGAACTCAGTCATAAGGATTGGATCGCCAAGGCGTCGGCGATCCGTTTTCGCGACGGAGCTTTCATCGACGGCAAGACGATGCCCGCGCGCTCAGGCCGAACATTCACCAGCATCAATCCGGCTACGGGAGCAACGCTCGCCGAGGTGGCCTCCTGCGGCGAAGAGGACATCGATCTTGCCGTCGCTGCCGCGCGCCGCAGCTTCGAAGCCGGCGTCTGGTCGCGAGCGAGCCCCCAGCATCGCAAGCAAGTGCTGCTGCGGCTGGCGGAATTGCTGCGCGAGCACCTGCAGGAACTGGCGCTGCTGGAATCGCTGGATATGGGCAAGCTTGTCAAGGACGCCGCGACCATCGACGTGCCGGGATCGGCGGCGATCTTCCAGTGGTATGCAGAAGCGATAGACAAGATCTATGACGAGGTGGCGCCGACGGGCCGGGGTGACCTCGCTTTGGTACGGCGGGAGTCGCTTGGGGTCGTGGGTGCCGTCGTGCCATGGAACTTTCCGCTCGACATGGCGACCTGGAAATGCGCGCCCGCGCTGGCCGCGGGCAATTCGGTGGTGCTGAAACCCGCCGAGCAGTCGCCTTTCTCGGCGCTCAGGCTGGCCGAGCTCGCCATGGAGGCGGGCTTGCCGGCAGGCGTCTTGAATGTGGTGCCCGGCCTCGGCGAGACGGCCGGCCAGGCACTTGGCCGCCATACGGACGTGGATTGCCTTGCCTTCACCGGATCGACCGCTGTCGGCAAGATGTTCCTGCAATATTCCGGCCAGTCGAACATGAAGCAGGTCTGGCTGGAGACCGGTGGCAAGAGCCCCAATCTGGTGTTCGCCGATTGCGGCGATCTGGATGCGGCCGCCGACATGGCCGCCTTCGGCATCTTCTTCAACCAGGGGCAGGTAAGCTCGGCCAATTCTCGGCTTCTGGTGGAGCGCGGCATCAAGGATGCGCTGGTCGAGAAACTGGTGCGGCGGGCAGCGGCGACCCAGCCCGGCGATCCGCTCGACCCAGCATCCAGGATGGGTGCGATGGTGGACGCGCGCCACGCCGCGACCGTCATGCGTTTCATCGATGGCGGCAAGAAGTCGGCACGGCTGGTGACTGGTGGCGACCGGGTCGCCGTCGACGGGCGCGGCAGTTTTGTGCAGCCCACGATCTTCGATGACGTCTCGCCCGACGACCCGCTTGCCCGCGACGACATATTCGGTCCGGTCCTGTCGGTGATCGCCTTCGACACCGAAGACGAAGCGCTTCGCATCGCCAACGACAGCGTCTACGGCTTGGCCGCATCGCTGTGGACCGACAGCCTGTCGCGGGCGCATCGCCTCGCGGAAAGACTGCGCGTGGGCACGGTTTCCGTGAATACGGTCGATGCGCTGAGCCCGATGACTCCCTTTGGCGGTTTCAAGCAGTCCGGCTTCGGACGCGACCTGTCGCGGCATGCGCTCGACAAATACACCGCGCTGAAGACCACCTGGATCAAGTATAGAGAAGCGGCCGCGACTTGATCACCGGCTGCAAACCGGCAACATAGCCACCATGCCGCTCCGCTTCACGCTCAGACAACTTGAATATTTCGTCGCCGTTGGCGAAGCGGGTTCGATCGCCAAGGCGGCCGAGCAGGTGAATGTCTCGCCGCCGTCGATCTCGGCGTCGATCGCTCAGCTCGAAGCCGAGTTCGGCGTCCAGCTTTTCGTGCGCAAGCATTCGCATGCGCTGGCGCTGACCGCAGGCGGGCGCCTGTTCCTCAAGGAAGCCGCGCGCCTGCTCAACGACGCGGACGCGCTGCACGACATTGCCGGCGATATCGCCGAAAAGGTGCGCGGACCGCTGGCGATCGGCTGCCTGCTCACTTTCGCGCAGATCGTGCTGCCGGCGCTGCGCAAGAAATTCGAGGATGCCTATCCCGATGTGCGCGTCCGGCAATTCGAGCGCAACCAGGGGCAACTGTTCGAGATGCTGCAGCGTGGCGAGATAGATGCCGCGCTGACCTACGATCTGGAACTGTCGCAGGACATGACCTTCGAGCCGCTGATGCAGTTGCCGGCCTATGTGATGTTGCCGGCCGCGCATCGCCTGGCGGCGAGGGCAGGCATCACGCCCGAGGAGCTGGTCGATGAGCCGATGGTGCTGCTTGATCTGCCCTACAGCAGGGAATATTTCCTGTCGGCTTTCCAACCCAGGGGCCTGCGGCCCAAGATCGTCGAGCGCACCGGCGACATCGCCGTGATGCGCTCGATGGTCGCTAACGGCTTCGGCTACGGCATCGCCAATATGCGGCCGCTCAACACCATGTCGCCGGACGGCAAATTGCTTGTCTTCGTGCCTCTGCTGGGGGACCTCAGGCCGCTCACGATAGGAATTGCCTTGCCGAACGCAGAGCATCGCACGCTGACGGTACAGGCGTTCATCGACCACTGTCGTCGCTTCGTCGTCGAGCAGGGCGTCTTCGGAACCGAACGCATCGTGAAGTGAGGGCTGCCGTGCGGATCACGACGGCCAGCCGTCCGTGAGCCGTTCGAGCAATCTGTCCAGCATCCCGTCGCAACGCCGCAGCTGTTCGACGCTGACAAATTCATCCGGCTTGTGTCCCTGCGCCATCGAGCCAGGTCCGCAGACGACGGCAGGCGTGCCGAGATCGCGGCTGAACAATCCGCCTTCCGTGCCGAACGCGACTTTCGTCGTGTCATTGGCGCCGGTCAACGATTTGACGAAGGCCACCGCCTCCGATGCGGCCGGCGTGTCGAGGCCCGGATAGGTGTTGGTGATCTCGATTTCGATTGCGGCCTCGGCCGCGATCGAAACGGCGTCCTCAGCAATGCGTGCCGCGGCGTCGCGCAGCCTGTCCAGAATGCCGGCGGCATCGTCGGCGGCAATGTTGCGGATCTCGAAATCGACCTGGCAAAGGTTGGGCACGATGTTGAGCGCGACGCCGGCATCGATCTTGCCGACATGAACCGTCGTGTAGGGGATGTCGTAGTCCCCGTCGCGGGCGCCGTCGCGGGCCAATCGTTCCTGTTCGTCACGCAAGGAACGCACGAAATCGCAGCCGAGGTGGATGGCATTGAGCGCCAGTGGGGCGAGCGCCGAATGGCCTTCGCGTCCCCTGCAGACGGCGCGAGCGGCAAGCTTGCCCTTGTGCCCGGTCGCCACCTGCATGTTGGTCGGCTCGCCGACGATGCACAGCCGCGGGCGTTGCGGCGCCGCGCTCAGCATTTCGATCAGGTCGCGCACGCCCAGGCAGCCGACCTCCTCGTCATAGGAGAGCGCCAGATGCAACGGCGTCCGAAGCGCCATCTTGGAAGCCCTGATGCAGGCGGCGAGCGCGGAGGCCACAAAACCCTTCATGTCCGCCGCGCCGCGTCCGTAAAGCTTGCCGTCGCGCTCGGTCATTTCGAAAGGCGGCAGCGTCCAGTTCTGGCCGTCGATGGGGACGACATCGGTGTGGCCGGACAGCATGACACCGGGCCTGCCGGCCGGGCCGATGGTGGCAAAGAGGTTGGCCTTGTGCCCGTCCGCGCTGTGGACGATCTGGCAGGCAACGCCGCTCGCCTCGAGCAAGTCGGCCGCATAGCCGATCAGGTCGAGGTTGGAGTCGCGGCTCACCGTCGGGAAAGCGATCAGCCGTTCGAAGATCCTGATAGTGTCCATTTTCTGTCTCTCGGTAGGGTCCTGGCTGTCTAGCATCATGCCGCCGATGCTCTGAAGTCGCATTTCGCTCAGCCCCGGTTCAACACAGACTAATCCGCCCCAGTGCCGCGATTAGGCGCGTCCTAATCGGCACAGAAGAAATCCGTAGTTTTCCCGCGCCGGCTCCAATTTATGAGTAGTTTCGGCAGCACCGGGAGTGCCGAGCCGGCCCGGAGGAAATACCATGCGCGACCCACGCTACGACCTCCTGTTCGAGCCGATGAAGATAGGCCCGGTGACGGCCAAGAACCGCTTCTATCAGGTTCCGCACTGCAATGGCGGCGGCTATCGCGATCCGTCCGCCGCGGCAGAGATGCGCCGCGTCAAGTCCGAAGGGGGCTGGGGTGTCATCTTCACCGAGCAGACGGAGATGCATCACACCTCCGAAATCACGCCTTTCATCGAGCTCAGGCTTTGGGACGATGCCGACATTCCGGCCCTCGCCAAGATGGCCAAGGCCATGCACGAGCATGGCGCGTTGGCTGGCATCCAGCTCGCCTATTCCGGGATCAACGGTCCCAACCTCTACAGCAAGGAGGTGCCGCGCGGCCCATCGGCGTTGCCGATCCGCACCTTCACCAACGATCCGGTTCAGGCGCGCGCCATGGACAAGCAGGATATTCGCGATTTGCGCCGCTGGCACCGCAATGCCTTCAAACGTGCGAAGCAGGCGGGTTTCGACCTGGTATGCCTCTATGGCGCGCACGGCTTCGGCATCATCCAGCATTTCCTGTCAACCGCCACCAACCAGCGCGTCGACGAATATGGCGGCTCGCTGGAAAACCGTTCGCGGCTGATGCGCGAGCTGATCGAGGAAGGGCGCGACGCGATCGGCGACACGTGCGGCCTGACGCTCAGGCTGTCGCTGGACGAGATGATCGGCGAACTCGGCTTCGCCAATTCGGAAGTCCGCGACATGATCGAGATGCATGCCGAACTGCCCGACCTGTGGGATCTCGCGCACGGCGCCTGGGAGGATTGCTCGGGCCCGTCGCGTTTCAAGGACGAGGCGGCGCAGGAAAGCCTGGTGTCGGGCATCAAGAAGCTCACCTCGAAGCCGGTCGTCGGCGTCGGCCGCTTCACTTCGCCTGACGTGATGGTCAGGATGATCAGGTCGGGAACGCTCGACTTCATCGGCTGCGCCCGTCCGTCGATCGCCGATCCCTTCCTGCCGAGGAAGGTCGAGGAGGGCCGCATCGAGGACATCCGCGAATGTATCGGCTGCAACATCTGCATCACCGGCGACATGACCATGTCGATCTCGCGCTGCACGCAGAACCCGACCTTCATGGAGGAATGGCGCAAGGGCTGGCATCCGGAGCGCATGCAGGCCAAGGGCGACAGCGACAGCGTGCTGATCGTCGGCGCCGGGCCTGCCGGACTGGAGGCCGCCCGTGCGCTTGGCCTGCGCGGCTATAAAGTGGCCATCGCGGAAGCCGGCACCGAACTCGGCGGGCGTGTGGCGCGCGAAAGCAAACTTCCAGGCCTGTCGGCCTGGGGCAGGGTGCGCGACTATCGGCAGCATCAGCTCGGCCAGATGCCTGATGTCGACATCTATTTCGAAAGCCGGCTTGCGGCGGATGACGTCCTGTCCTTCGGCTTCCAGAACATCGCCATCGCCACCGGATCGACCTGGCGCCGTGATGGCGTCGCGCGTGCCCATGTCGTGCCGATGCCGATCGACGCCGCGATGCCGGTCCTTACGCCCGACGATCTGATGGCCGGCAAGGTTCCAGATGGCAACGTCGTGCTGTTCGATGACGACCACTATTACATGGGCGGCGTTCTCGCCGAGCTGATGGCGCGTCGGGGAACGAAGGTGACCTTGGTGACGCCATCGGCCTATGTCTCGGACTGGACCCGCAACACGCTGGAGCAAGGGGCCATTCACCGCCGCCTGGCTGAACTCGGGGTCGATATCGTGCTCAACAGGACCGTCACGAGTATCGCTTCGGGCGGTGTCGTGACGGCTTGCGTCTACACCGGCGCGAAACAGGATCTGACGGCCGATGCCGTCGTACTTGTCACGTCGCGCGATCAGGACGACGCCGTTTGGCGCAACCTCAAGGCCCGGGAAAGCGAGTGGGCCGACGCCGGCATCCGTTCGGTCAAGGTCATCGGCGATGCCGAAGCACCGGGACCCATCGCCTGGGCAACCTATGCCGGCCATCGCTTCGCTCGCGAGCTGGACGAACCCGACATCGGCGACGCCTTGCCCTTTCGGCGGGAAGTCGCCGCACTGGCGCCGGCCTAATGCATGTCGCCCGGAAGTGTCCTCGGTTCCGGGACAACGACATGCATAAAAATCAGAAGCCTACAGCAGGTCGGGCGAATCCTATTCGCCGCGACATGCTGTAGAACCGCCGGGGCGCGGGCAGATCAGACCGCCCGCCCTTCCTGGTCGAAGAAATGCAGATGCCCGGGTTCGGCCAGCAGGTCGACCTCGGCGCCGGTTTCGAGCGCCGGTCCTTGATTGTGGATGACGAGGCAGGTCTGGCCCCCGTCCAACTCGACATGGAGGAGCGTGACGGCGCCGGGTATTCGGCGAGCCTTACCTATGGCTGCCGCGATCCTGTTCCTGTGCTCCGACGCCGCGAGCTTCGTCTAGGGCGCGGCGCTCGACGTCGATGGCGGTTCGATGTTCCGCTGACCGACAGGGCAGAGGCTCCGGCGATGCTCGCTGACCCTTCTCGCCATTTATAGTGTCAATCGACCGGACGGTCCGCGGCCGAACGCCGTCTATCAATCCACAAGGCAAGCAAGGTGCAGGCCGCGCCCGAGAGCAGGTAGGCGCCCGCCGCGATGAGGCCGAAATTGCCGGCCAGCAGCAGAGCTGCGAGCGGCGCGAAGCCGGCGCCGAACATCCACGCGAGATCCGAGGTTATCGCCGAGCCGGTATAGCGATGGTGTCGCGAAAAGCTCGATGCGACGACGCCTGATGACTGCCCGAAGCTCAACCCCAGCAGGATGAAGCCCAGCACCATGAACAGGATCTCGCCAACGGTACCGCCATCCAGAAGCTGCGGGGCAAAGCCGCTGAACGTCGCGATGGCGATCGCCGAACCGCCGAGCAGCGCACGGCGTCCGACACGATCGGCAAGTGGGCCAGACGCGACGATGGCGGCGATGCCGAACAGCGCGCTCACCGCCTCGATCGCCAGGAAGCGTGCCGGTCCCTCATTGGTGAACAGGAATACCCAGGAGAGCGGAAACACCGTCACCATGTGAAACAGGGCGAAGCTCGCCAGCGGCGCGAATGCGCCGACGATGACGTTGCGGCCTTCGGCCCTGATCGTGTCCCTTATGCGCGTCGGCTGCAGGTCGCCGCTCTCGTACAGTTTCGAGAATTCGGGCGTCACCACAATGCGCAGCCTGGCGAACAGGGCCACGACATTGATGGCGAAGGCGACGAAGAAGGGATAGCGCCAGCCCCAGGCAAGGAAGTCGTCGGCCGACAGATTGGCCACGAAGAAGGCGAAGAGGGCGCTGGCCACGATGAGGCCGATCGGCGCGCCCAGTTGCGGGATCATGGCGTAGAAGCCGCGCCGGTTCCGCGGCGCGTTCAGCGCCAGCAGCGAGGGCAGGCCGTCCCACGTCCCGCCAAGCGCCACGCCCTGCCCGATGCGGGCCAGCGCCAGAAGCCAGATCGCAAGCACGCCGATATCGCCATAGGCGGGAAGGAACGCGATGGCGACGGTCGAGGTGCCGAGCAGGAACAGCGCGATCGTCAGTTTCGCACCGCGACCGTAGGCGCGGTCGACGGCCATGAACAGAACGGAACCGAATGGACGGGCGATGAAGGCCAGCGCGAAGATGGCGAAGGAGTACAGCGTTCCGACGAGCGGATCATGCGTTGGAAACACCAGCTTGGGGAACACGATGACGGACGCGATCGCATAGACGAAAAAATCGAAGAATTCCGACGTCCTGCCGACGATCACGCCGACCGCGATATCGCCCGCGCTGACCTGGCCGTGGTCCGAGCCGATCAGCCCGCTGTCTGTTTCGCCAGTCGAAGTATGAGCCATCTTGTCCGTCGTCACCGCGTGGAATGAAATATTTGGGGCCCAACTGCGGCAATCCCATTGTGCGCTGCACACTGTGCCAGACCCACCCCGGCTGGGCATTGGACAAATTGTCCAATGTCACCACGCCGCCGCCGGCAGTAGCCCTTGATCGATACCGCACTGCAACATCCCAACGCGTTGCGGCGGTCCATCGAGGGCAGCGTCTGATGAAACGATTTGGAGCCTTGCTTCTGCTTCTCCTGGCCGGGCTGTTGAGCGGCTGCGATATGGTCGTGCTCGCGCCGGCGGGCGATGTCGCGGCCCAGCAGCGCGACCTGCTGGTGGTCTCGACCCTGCTGATGCTGATCATAATCGTGCCGGTCATGGCGCTGACCGTCTTTTTCGCCTGGCGCTACCGGCAATCCAACGCCTCGGCGACCTATGCGCCGGACTGGGATCATTCGACGAAACTGGAACTGGTGATCTGGGCAGCCCCTCTGCTGATCATCATATGCCTTGGCGCGCTGACCTGGCTCGGCGCCCACCTGCTCGACCCATACCGCCGGATCGACCGGATCGAAGCCGGCCAGCCCGTTACCCAGCTTCACAAGCCGCTCAGGGTCGAGGTCGTGGCGCTCGACTGGAAATGGCTGTTCATCTATCCGGATTACGGCATCGCCGCCGTCAACGAGCTGGCGGCGCCGGTCAACCAGCCGATCGATTTCCGCATCACCTCGTCGGCGGTGATGAATTCCTTCTACATTCCAGCCCTTGCCGGCCAGATCTATGCCATGCCGGGCATGGAGACGAAGCTGCACGCCGCCATCAACCGGCAGGGCACCTATAGCGGTTTCTCCGCCAACTACAGCGGCGCCGGCTTTTCGGGCATGCGCTTCGCCTTCCACGGCCTGTCCGACCAGGCCTTCGACCAGTGGGTGGCGCAGACCAGAACCGCGTCGGCGGCGCTTAACCGCGACAGTTACCTCGAACTCGAAAAGCCGAGCGAGAACGAACCGGTCCGGCACTACGCGTCCGTCGATCCCGCCCTTTATGGCGCCATCCTCAATCTGTGCGTCGAGCGCGGCAAGATGTGCATGAACGAGATGATGTCGATCGACGCCAAGGGTGGTCTCGGTCTTGGGGGTGTGCGCAACACCTTGCCGCTGCAATACGACAAGCTCGCCCGGCGCGGTGCGGTGTTCGGAAACGATCCCTCTTATGTCGCCAGCATCTGCACGGCGGAAGAGGCCGCTGCCGTCTCGCGCGCCTCCCGCGATGCCTGGCCGACCTATTGGCCGGCGAAGAACCTGTCCCCGCTTCGCGGGGCGGGACTGCTCCGGCCAGGGACAGACAGCCGTAGCGCCGAGGCGGATACGCCGACCGTCGGCCTGCTGCGGCGTGAATTGTGAGAGACCGCCGATGCCCGATACGCTGACCAAATTCATCTTCGGCCGCCTCACCTGGGACTCGCTGCCGCTGCACGAACCCATCGTCGTCGCCACCTTCGTCGCGGTGGCGCTCGGCGGAATCGCGCTTCTCGGCGTGATCACCTATTTCAAGCTATGGGGCTACCTCTGGCGCGAATGGTTCACCAGCGTCGACCACAAGAAGATCGGCATCATGTACATGGTGCTGGGCCTGATCATGCTGCTGCGCGGCTTCTCGGACGCAATCATGATGCGCCTCCAGCAGGCCATCGCCTTCAATGGCTCCGAGGGCTACCTGAACTCACATCACTACGACCAGATCTTCACCGCCCACGGCGTCATCATGATCTTCTTCGTGGCGATGCCCTTCGTCACCGGACTGATGAACTTCGTCGTGCCGCTGCAGATCGGCGCGCGCGACGTCTCCTTTCCGTTCCTCAACAATTTCTCGTTCTGGATGACAGTCGGCGGCGCCATTCTGGTCATGGCCTCGCTGTTCGTCGGCGAATTCGCCCGCACCGGCTGGCTCGCCTATCCGCCGCTCTCCGGCATCGGCTACAGTCCCGATGTCGGCGTCGACTACTATATCTGGGCGCTGCAGGTGGCCGGCGTCGGCACGACGCTGTCAGGCATCAACCTGATCTGCACGATCATCAAGATGCGCGCGCCCGGCATGACGATGATGCGCATGCCGGTCTTCACCTGGACGTCGCTCTGCACCAACGTGCTGATCGTCGCCTCCTTCCCGGTACTGACGGCGGTGCTCTCGCTGCTGGCGCTCGACCGCTATGTCGGCACCAACTTCTTCACCAACGACTTCGGCGGCAACCCGATGATGTATGTGAACCTCATCTGGATATGGGGTCATCCGGAAGTCTACATCCTCATCCTGCCGCTGTTCGGCGTCTTTTCCGAGGTCACCTCGACCTTCTCCGGCAAACGCCTGTTCGGCTACACCTCGATGGTCTACGCCACGGTGGTCATCACCATCCTGTCGTACCTCGTGTGGCTGCACCACTTCTTCACAATGGGCTCCGGCGCTAGCGTCAATTCCTTCTTCGGCATCACGACGATGATCATCTCGATCCCGACCGGAGCGAAGATCTTCAACTGGCTGTTCACAATGTACCGGGGCCGTATCCGCTTCGAACTGCCGATGATGTGGACGGTGGCCTTCATGCTCACCTTCACCGTCGGCGGCATGACCGGCGTGCTGCTTGCCGTGCCGCCGGCGGATTTCGTCCTGCACAACAGCCTGTTCCTGATCGCCCACTTCCACAATGTCATCATCGGTGGCGTGCTGTTCGGCCTGTTCGCCGGCATTGCCTACTGGTGGCCCAAGGCCTTCGGGTTCAAGCTCGATCTGTTCTGGGGCAAGGTCTCGTTCTGGTGCTGGGTGGTCGGCTTCTGGTTCGCCTTCATGCCGCTCTACATCCTCGGCCTGATGGGCGTGACGCGCCGCATGCGGGTGTTCGACGATCCCTCGCTGCAGATATGGTTCGTCATCGCCGCGTTCGGCGCGGTGCTGATCGCCTGCGGCATCGCCGCCTTCCTGGTCCAGATCTTCGTCTCCATCCGCAGGCGCGAGGCGCTTGTCGATACGACCGGCGATCCCTGGGACGGCCGCACGCTCGAATGGTCGACCTCTTCGCCGCCGCCTGCCTACAATTTCGCTTTCATGCCGGTCATTCGCGACAACGATGCCTGGTATGACATGAAGCAGGCCGGCTACATCAGGCCGCTTGCCGGCTTCAAGCCGATCCACATGCCAAGCAATACCGGCACCGGCATCATCCTGGCCGCCTTCAGTGTCGCGCTCGGCTTCGGCCTGATCTGGTACATCTGGTGGCTAGCGGCGCTGAGCTTCGTCTGCCTCATCGCCACCGCGATCGGCCACACCTTCAACTATCACCGCGACTTCCACATTCCGGCGTCCGAAGTCACGCAGACGGAGGAGGCGAGGACGACGCTCCTCGCCGCTCAAGGCTAAGGGTTTGAGCATGACATTGACGGCACTCACGGCCGGCACCGAGCCGGTCTTCCACCTGGAAGAAGAGCATGCGCACGCCGAAGGCGGCTCCACCATGCTCGGCTTCTGGCTCTATCTGATGAGCGACTGCCTGATCTTCGCGATGCTGTTCGCCGCCTATGGCGTGCTTGGCGGCAATTACGCGGCCGGGCCGGCTCCCAAGGACCTGTTCGACCTCGATCTGGTGGCGGTCAACACCGCCATGCTGCTCTTGTCCTCGATCACCTATGGCTTCGCCATGCTGACCATGGACAAGGGCCGTGTCGCGGCGACGCAAGCCTGGCTTGCGGTGACCGGCCTGTTCGGCCTGGCGTTCCTGTCGATCGAGCTCTACGAATTCGCGCACATGATCCATGAAGGCGCCACGCCGCAGCGCAGCGCCTTCCTGTCGTCCTTTTTCACGCTGGTCGGCACCCACGGTCTGCATGTCACCTTCGGAACCGTCTGGCTGGTGACGCTGATGGTTCAGGTCGCGAGATTTGGCCTCATCGAGGCGAACCGCCGCCGGTTGATGTGCCTCAGCATGTTCTGGCACTTCCTCGACGTCGTCTGGATCGGCGTCTTCACTTTCGTCTATCTGATGGGGATGTTGCGATGAGCGCTCATGATCATGCCGAGGGCCACGGCCACGCCCATGGTGGAGCAGCACACGGATCGTTCCGGGGCTATCTGACCGGCTTCGTCCTGTCGGCGATCCTGACCGCCATTCCATTCTGGCTGGTCATGACCGGCGCCATAGACAACAAGCAGGCCACGGCCATCGTCATCATGGCCTTCGCGGTCGTGCAGATCGTGGTCCATATGATCTTCTTCCTGCATATGAACACCGGCTCGGAAGGCGGATGGTCGATGCTGGCGCTGATCTTCACACTGATCCTGGTCGTCATCGTGCTGACCGGCTCGCTCTGGGTGATGTACCATCTCAACGCCAACATGATGCCGGGGCTACACGACATGCGTGAGATGCCATGAGCCTGGCGGCGGGCCCTGGGAGGACAACCATCGAGGCGATCGGACGTCCCGTCCCGCTAGAGGGCGCCGGCGGATCGTCCGCGTCGCGCCTTGGCCTTGTGCTGCTCGGACTTCTCGGCGTGCTGGTGTTTGTCGGGCTCGGCATATGGCAGCTGGAAAGGCGGATCTGGAAGCTCGACCTGATTGCCCGTGTCGACCAACGCATTCATGCCCCGATTGTCGATGCGCCTGGCCCGGAGAACTGGAACGGCATCACCGCTGCCGGTTTCGAGTATGGTCATGTGCGATTGGCGGGACGTTATCTGGGCGACGCCAACACACTGGTGCAGGCGGTGACGGAGCTTGGCGGCGGTTATTGGGTCCTGACGCCGATGCGAACCGACCGTGGCTTCGTGGTGCTGGTCAACCGCGGCTTCATTCCCCAGGAGCGCAAGGCTGAGTTCGAGCGGGAGAGGGGCCGCCTAACCGCGCCGGTCGTCATTGACGGGCTGTTGCGCATGAGCGAACCCGGCGGCGGCTTTCTGCGCAAGAACGACGCCACGGGCAATCGCTGGTATTCGCGAGACCTCGCAGCCATCGCAACCGCGCGCAGCCTGACGACCAATGTCGCTCCCTATTTCGTCGATGCGGAAGCATCCGGCATAGAGGGCCGGCCGCGCGGCGGGCTGACCGTCGTGACTTTCCGCAACAGCCACCTGGTCTATGCTTTGACCTGGTTCACGCTCGCTGCGATGCTCGCCATTGCCCTGGCCAGGCCGATGATCGGCCGCCGCCGGCGGCAAGGACCCGCGAGATGAGCGTCCCCACGCAAGCGCATCGCCATGACAAATCCCTGGTGGCGGCATCCCTTGCTGGCAAGAACGGGGCAGTATCGCATACCGATGCGACAAACAGGAAGAACCTGTTCCTGCTTATCCAGCTGCGTTGGCTGGCGGTGGCGGGTCAGGTGCTCACCATTCTGGCGACGGAATACTGGTTCGATATCCCACTGCCGCTGGCGGAGATGGCCGGCGTGGTGCTTTTCCTGGTGGGCCTCAACATCTTCAGCCTGCTGGTCCTGCGCGGTATCAGGCCCATCAGCAACACCCAACTCTTCGTCGCGCTCATCTTCGACATGGCGGCACTGACGACGCAGCTTTACCTGAGCGGCGGCGCGTCCAATCCGTTCGTATCGCTCTACCTCTTGCAGATCACGCTCGGCGCCGCATTGCTGACGCCAAGGTTTACCTGGATCCTCGTGGCGGCTGCCTCGGCCTGCTTCGTCTTCCTCATCTTCCTCTTCCAGCCGATCGCGATCCCGCATCATGGCGGCAGCGATCTCCTGTCGCTGCATATCAGGGGCATGTTCATCTGCTTCGTGCTGGCGGCCGGACTGATCGTGATCTTCATGACGCGCATCGACCGCAATCTGCGCGAGCGCGACGCCTATCTCGCCGATCTGCGCCAGCGCTCCGCCGAGGAGGACCACATCGTGCGCATGGGCCTGCTGGCCTCGGGCGCCGCGCACGAACTCGGCACGCCGCTTGCCACGATATCCGTCATCCTGTCCGACTGGCGCCAGATGCGCACCCTTGCGCGCAACCGCGAACTGGCGGCCGATGTGGCCGAAATGCAGGCGCAGATCGAGCGCTGCAAGCGCATCGTGTCCGGGATCCTGATGTCTTCCGGCCAGGCGAGGGGCGAGGGAACGATACGCACGACGATTCGCGGTTTCCTCGACGATCTGGTCGAGGAATGGCGCACCAGTCGCCAGCCATCCAAGCTGGAATACAAGAACGATTTCGACCCGGACGAGCAGATCGTGTCCGACACGGCGCTGAAGCAGGTCATCTTCAACCTGTTCGACAATGCTCAGGAAGCATCGCAGGATTGGGTTGGCGTCACTGCCGAGCGGCAGGGCGACAAGCTGGTGATTTCCGTGCGCGATCGCGGGCCGGGCTTCGACGAGGGTATTCTGGCAGCACTTGGTCAACCCTATATGTCGAGCAAGGGACGGCCAGGCGGCGGTCTTGGTCTTTTCCTCGTCATGAACGTGGTCCGGAAACTGGGCGGCGATTTTTCGGCGCGCAACATGGAGCAGGGCGCCTGTGTTATCCTTTCGCTGCCGCTGGCGGCGCTGACCGATGGAGATGATCGTGAGGCCTGATCGATCGCTGTTTATCGTCGAGGACGACGCGACCTTCGCGAAAACGCTGAAGCGCTCCTTCGAAAAGCGCGACTACGACGTGGTCGTCTGCCACGACCGGGATGCATTGCTCAGCGCCCTCGAAACAGCTGTTCCGGCTTACGCCGTCGTCGATCTCAAGCTTGGGGCTGGCGGCTCCGGGCTGGAGTGCGTCAAGCTGCTCAGCGCCCGCGATGCTTCGACCAGGATCGTCGTGCTGACGGGCTTTGCCAGCATCGCCACCGCTGTCGAGGCAATCAAGCTCGGCGCGAGCCATTACCTGGCGAAACCCGCCAACACCGATGACATCGAAGCCGCCTTCGGCCGTGCCGAGGGCGACGTTTTCGTACCGCTTTCCAGCCGGCCCACCTCGATCAAGAACCTGGAATGGGAGCGCATCCACGAAACGCTGGTCGAAACCGGCTTCAACATCTCCGAAACGGCTCGCCGGCTTGGCCTGCACCGGCGCACTCTTGCCCGCAAGCTCGAGAAGCGCGTGGTGAGATAGCAGAGCGCCGTTGCTCTCGTGACCGGACCGAGCCGGGTCTGGCTCATCGGCCATCCGGGTGCGAGCATTCAGTGCTTCCTTGCCCGGTCCAGGATACCTATTTGCTTGAGATTCGCGGACATAGGAGCAGGCAAACGTGGCGCAACGATCGGGCAGTGCTGATCTTCCCCTTCACGGCGGGCGTGTGCCGAAATGGCTGGGCGATCGCATGACGCGTCTCGGCGCGGTCATGTGCGAGGCGATCATCCATCATTATGGCCGCAATGAATTGCTGCGACGCCTTGCGCATCCGTTCTGGTTCCAGTCCTTCGGCGCCGTCATGGGCATGGACTGGCATTCTTCCGGCATCACGACCAGCGTCGTCGGCGCCTTGAAACGCGGTCTCACGCCGCTGTCGGGCGAACTCGGCATTCATGTCTGCGGCGGCCGTGGCGCGCATTCGCGCAAAACTCCGCATGAACTTGTCGCCATCGGCGAGCGTATCGGCTTCGACGGTGCGCGCCTGGCAACCGCCAGCCGGCTTGTCGCCAAGGTGGACAGCGCCGCCGTTCAGGATGGTTTCGACCTCTATTTGCACGGCTTCATCGTCACCAACGATGGCGACTGGGTGGTGGTGCAGCAAGGCATGAACGGCGACAGCAAGGTGGCGCGGCGCTATCATTGGCTGTCCGAAGGTTTGAAGAGTTTCGTAGACCAGCCGCATGCCGCCATCGAAGGCGCCAACCAGGGCG
Organism: Mesorhizobium sp. B2-5-13; assembly: GCF_006440535.1. NCBI lineage: Bacteria > Pseudomonadati > Pseudomonadota > Alphaproteobacteria > Hyphomicrobiales > Phyllobacteriaceae > Mesorhizobium > Mesorhizobium sp. B2-5-13. The sequence continues at coordinate 93,713 of NZ_VFUI01000009.1, forward strand.
AGATCGTCAATTTGACCGACCGGCGCGCCGAGGCCTCGCGCCAGGGACAGCTTGACCTGCTCCAGGATCTTGGGCCGGACCGCATCCTTCGAGAACTCGCCGCCCTGGAACCCTGCACCGCACCGGCTCCGGCGCAGCCATTGTTGCCGCATCTGGTCATGCCGGCTCACCATGATGTCCGCGAAAGCGATGTCGTGATGCATCGCCTTCACGGCAACATGGCCGCGGCCGCCGAGCGAGGTCCCGCCGATTTCGCCGAGCTTCTCCTTGTTCCTGGTGTGGGCGCCCGCACGGTGCGGGCGCTGGCCCTCGTTGCCGAAGTGGTGCATGGCGCGCCTTGCCGGTTTTCGGATCCGGGCCGTTTTTCGCTGGCGCATGGCGGCAAGGACAGGCATCCGTTCCCTGTTCCGCTCAAGGTCTATGACGAGACGATCGGCGTGCTGAAGTCCGCCGTGCAAAAGGCCAGGCTTGGTCGCGAAGAGGAAATCGGTGCATTGAGGCGGCTCGACGATCAGTCGCGGCAGGTCGAGCGATACGTCACCGGTCCCAGCCTTAAGGAAATTGTCGCCGGAGAATTCGATCAGTCGCATCTGCTTGGCGGCCGCAGTGTCTTTGGTTGGGAGCCGGCGCCGGATCAGATGCCCGCCGAGCAGAACAACAAGGCATGACGGGCCGCTGGCGCCGCATCACGCCACGCGACGGTATCTGTAACGGTCCCGAATGAATTCATTGAAGAAGCGGCCTTTCGAGGAAGCCTTCATGAACGCGGCGTAGATTGCCGGTGCGACGTCCTCATAGTCATAGCGGTTGCCGCTCGGCACGAACCAGACGGAGAGCGTCCTGGTCGCGGAATCGTATTGCGTGTTTCGGATCGCGGTCGACGGCATGCTGGCACCTGACGGCTCAGCCACATAAACCCGCCAGGCATGGTGCGGTTCCGTTCCGCCACCCGACCTCGCTACCTGTCGCGGGGATTGCCGAACTTCCTGTCGCGCTTCCTCGAATATCGATCGATACGCGGCAGCTTGTCGGCAAAGTCGACCCACGGCAGTCTGAGGTTCCAATAGGCATGGGCCTGTGGCCGCAGCCCTTCGGGTCTGTCGAAGAACCCGATTGTCAGGTAGAGCTCGTCCGGCAGGCCTTCGTCGCTATAGCCTATCGAGCTCCCGCATTCGGGACAGAAAGTGCGAACAACGCCCGGCGTCCTGGAGAAAGCCTTTGGCGTTCCCTTCAAAAGGCGGAACTGGCTCGGCCGATATCCGACCCAGATGGTGAGCGGGCTGCCGATCGCCCGACGGCAATCGTCATCGTGATCGTAGCATATCCAGAAGGGCTCACCGTCCATGGCGGCGGCAATCGCCCCGCAAAAGCAGGCCCCGGTTTCAACGCGCGGCATCCGGCACTCCAAGGCTGGAACATGTCCGGCGGCCCCCGACGGAACCGCCGTTGCCTAAACTTTCACGCCGTCCCAGCGTTCCATTGCGCCGGTGTTGAGATGTGTCCGAAGCAAGCAAGCGCGGTTCCCTGTATTGCCTTGCGGTCTGGCCTTCACCATCTAGGCACAATGTCGCCGCTCAAACCGAAAACAGCCGGCCGTGTGGCCCAGTATGATCTCTTCGGTGCCGTTCAGGACGATCTCCCGGAGGGTTTCGCCTACCAGCCCGGACTGATCACACCGCAAGAGGAAATCGACCTCGTCCGGCATCTTGAAGGACTGCCCTTCAGACCCTTCGACTTCCACGGCTATCTGGCAAACCGGCGTGTCGTCGGTTTTGGCCTTCGCTACGATTATGACCGGCGCGAGGTCGTCGACGCACCGCCTATACCTGATTTTCTGTTGCCCTTGCGCGAGCAGGTCGCGACCTTTGCGCGCCGGCCCACCGAAGCCTTCGCGCAGGTATTGATCAATGAATACCGGCCCGGCGCCGGCATCGGCTGGCACCGCGACAAGTCTCATTTCGAAGACGTCGCGGGCGTTTCGCTGCTGGCGCCCTGCGATTTTCGCCTTCGACGCAAGAATGGGTCTGGATGGGACCGCCGGACCATCACGGTCGAGCCGAGATCGGCCTATCTCATGACGGGCCCTTCGCGGTCGCAATGGGAGCACAGCATCCCGCCGCTTGCCGAGCATCGCTACTCGATTACCTTGCGGACATTGCGGCCTCGGAATCCCTGAGCATGCGCTGAGGCCTGCACGAGGAAGCTTTCCGCATCATCTCGCCCATAGCGCTCAACCCGACCCGCGTACGGCGGGGCGGGTTGAATGATCTCGTACTCTACCTCTTTGTTTTTACGCAATTCCCCTAGAGAAAGCGCTACGTGCTTTTCCCGGGAAAACCGCTACGCACCTTCCGGGAATTGCTCTAGGTCAGTATCAGCACGATCTTGTACGTATCCGGATCGACGATGACGATCCGGCCGTCGGCGAGGACGAAATACTCGTAGCTCTCGTACGCCGGGACGAGCTTGACGATGCGGGCCGGCAAACGATGCAGCCTGATCTTGTGCCGCGGAACTTCGACGCCGACCGAGACGTCGAAGTCGACGCTGGCTACCGGCTCGACCTTGGTTTCCCGGATTACCTGAGTGATCTGGGTCTTCTGTTCAACCGTCACATTGTTAATGGAAGCGGTCGAAGTCTTGTCCTGCGTGGACGCTTTGCCCTGGGCCTGCTGGTCCGTCGTAGTGCCGGCCTTGCCCTGGGCTTGCTGATCGGTCTGGACCTTGGTCTTGTCCTGGGCCTGCTGGTCGGTCGTGGTGCCGGCCTTGCCCTGGGCCTGCTGATTGGTCTGGACCTTGGTCTTATCCTGGGCCTGCTGGTCCGTCTTGGTACCGGCCTTGCCCTGGGCCTGCTGATCGGTCTGGATCTTGGCCTTGCCCTGTGCCTGCTGGTCCGTGGTGGCGCCGGCCTTGCCCTGGGCCTGCTCGTCGGCCTTGACCTTGGCCTTGCCCTGAGCCTGCTGATCAGTCTGGGACTTGGTACCCTGTGCCTGCTCTTTCATCTTCGAGCCCTTCTGGCAGTTGGTCGTGCCGGAAGCGCAATTTGTGTCCGCTCCTGATTGGCTGTCGGCGGGCTGCTGCGACTGGGCCATCGCCGTCCCGCAGCCGAGCCCGATCGCAAGCATGCTGGTAATGAGAACATGTTTCATAGGAAATCTCCTTCGGAGAGTTCGTCCCTTCAAGGGGTAAAACTTCGGCCAAAAAAGATTGTTCCGAACTGAATGCGTTAATGCCACCACCCCAGATAGAGCCCAAGTCCGGCCTTCATGGCGCTACTTCACGCCGATGCCGGCGGTGAGGCCGCCGTCGATCTTATAGTCCGCGCCGGTGCAGAAGCCGGCCTTCGACGAACACAGGAACGCTATGAACTCCGCCACCTCCTCCGGCTCGCCGATACGGCCGAGCGGATGGGCCGCGCCGAACCGCCTGTAGGCTTCTTCGGCATCTGCGTCGCTGCCGCCGTCGCCACGCGCGGCCTTTTCGAGAATCGGTGTGCGGATCGAGCCTGGGCTGACCGAATTGACCCTTATGCCCGATGCGGCATAGTCGAGCGCCAGCGAACGTGTCAGTGTATGGATGGCGCCCTTGGTCGTGGCATAGGCGGCGACGTTTTGCTGGCAGGCGAAGCCCTGCACCGAAGCGACGTTGACGATGGCGCCGCCGCCCCGCTTGATCATTTCCGGGATGCCGAAATGGGCGGTCAGATAGATCGAGCCGACATTGACCGTCATCGCCCGGTTCCAGGTTTCCCAGTCGGTCGTCGTCGCCGTTCCATAGGGATGCACCGCCGCCGAATTGACGATGACATCGATGCCGCCGAATTTCGCCACGCCGGCCGCGACCGCCTCGCGCACCTGGTCGGAAACCGAGACGTCCACCGTCCGCACCAGAACGCTCGCTCCGGCCTTGGCGAGGCTCTCCTGCATGGCGGCGTTGGCTTCCCGATCGACGCCGCAGGCGACGATCGCGGCACCCCCGGCCGCAAGGCGTTTGGCAGTTGCCAGGCCGATACCGGTCGTCCCTGTCACCAATGCCACCTTGCCGTCAAAATCCTTCATCGCGGAAGCTCCTTCATTCGTTATCGAAACCGGCTCTTAGTTTGACACTCATCATGGTCAAACAATAGGTTGCCGGTCTCTCGCAAAAAGGAAGTGGCAATGGAACAGTGTTGGCGCTGGTACGGTCCCGATGATCCGGTGACGCTTGAACATGTCAAACAAGCCGGCGCCACCGGCGTGGTTTCAGCGCTTCACCAGATTTATGACGGCAGGGCCTGGCCCGAGGCCAATGTGCTTGAGCGCAAGCGCATCATCGAGGCGGCTGGGCTGACCTGGTCGGTTGTCGAGAGCATTCCGGTCCACAATTCCTTCAAGATAGGCACGCCGGAGCGCGAGCGCTATGCCGGCTATTATCGCGACAGTATCCGCGTGCTCGCCAGGGCCGGCATGCGGACGATCTGCTACAATTTCATGCCGGTGGTCGACTGGACGCGCACCGACCTGGCCTACCGGCTGCCGACGACCGGCTATGCCTTGCGTTTCGACGCTATCGACTTTGCCGCCTATGATCTCTTTGTCCTGCAGCGCAAGAATGGCGCGCGGAGCTACACGCCGGCGCGTATCGCCGAAGCCGAGAAGCGGCTGAAGGTGCTGACGCCGGAGCAGATCGGCCAGATCGAGCGCAACCTGATCGCCGGCCTGCCGGCGACGGAGCGCAGCTACAATAGGGACAGTTTCCGCGCGGCCCTGGCGGAATACGATGCGATCGGGCCAAAGGAACTGCGCGACAACCTGGCCTGGTTCCTGCGCGAGATCATCCCGGCGGCCGAAGAGGAGGGTGTGCGCATGTGCATCCATCCCGACGATCCGCCGTTCTCGCTCTATGGCCTGCCGCGCATCGTTTCCACGACAGAGGATGCGCGCTTCATCCTCACGACGGTCGACAGCCCGGCCAATGGCTTGACGTTCTGCACCGGCTCCTACGGCACGCGCGCCGACAATGACATCGTCGCCATGGTCAAGGAATTCGCTGACCGCATCCATTTCGTTCATCTGCGCAACATCACCATCGAGGAAGACGGCTCGTTCTATGAGGCTGAGCATCTGGAGGGTGGCACCGACATGGCGCATGTCATCCTCGCTTTGATGCAGGAAGAGAAGCGCCGTCGCGGGGAAGGCAGGGCCGACTGGCAAATCCCGATGCGGCCGGATCATGGGCATCTGCTCGCCGACGACATCGGCAAGAAGAAGATCAACCCCGGCTATTCGCTTATCGGCCGGCTGAAAGGTCTCGCCGAATTGCGCGGCATCATGCGTGCCGTAGAGCGGTTCGGGCTCGCCTGAAGTCTTAGGGCGATAAGCCATCGTTTGCGATCTTCAGCAGGAATGTCGCGACAGGTCACACCGAGGCTGACCCTATCCGGCATCCCCGAGCCTAATTCCCGATTGTCGATGAGGCCAGCGGCTGGCTGCGGCGACGAGAAGCGGCCTCGACGGGTGGTCAACAATTTCATTGAGCTGGCACGCAAATTTTCGAGACCGGTCGTGTAGTGCTCGTCGATGCACTTCACGCCTGGTCAGTTTCCCATAGAAGCGCGCGACCTCGCGCCACCGAACCAGCCATCGGCGCGCGGCCATGCCTGTGAAAAAGGACAATCCTTTGACGATCTTCCCTTTCACCGAAGCCAGTCCGATCCAGTTTCGGGCGCCGCTGCCGAAGACGTCGGATGTGGTCATTATCGGCGGTGGCATCATCGGCGTGACCGCGGCCTTATTCCTGGCGCGGCGCAATATACCGGTGACCTTGCTGGAGAAGGGACGTGTCGCCGCGGAGCAGTCCTCGCGCAATTGGGGTTGGATCCGCCAGCAGGGCCGCGACGCGGACGAACTGCCCATCGTCATCGAAGCGCAGCGTCTCTGGCGCCAACTGGCCCAGGAGTGCGGCGAGGACATAGGCTTGACGCAGACCGGCGTGACCTATCTTGCGCGGACCGACAAGGAGATGGCCGATTTCGCCAAGTTCCTGAAGATCGCTGAGGCCCATGGCGTCGACACGCGTCTCCTGGATCGGGGTGAGACCGCCAGGCTGATCCCAGCCATGTCGCGCCCCTTCAAGGGCGCCATGACCACTCCATCGGACATGCGTGCCGAGCCCTGGGTCGCGGTGCCGGCGTTTGCCCGCCTGGCCGCCCGCCAGGGCGTCACCATCATCGAGAACTGTGCGGCACGCATGCTCGATATCTCCGCAGGGCGCATCAGCGGTGTCTGGACCGAACAAGGCCGCATCGCCACATCGAACGTGCTTGTCGCCGGCGGCGCCTGGACGTCGCTGTTCCTGCGCGCGCACGGCGTCTCGATCCCGCAGCTCAGTGTCCGTACGACCGTCGCGGCGACCGCGCCGATGCCGGAAATCCATGCTGGCGCCGCAGCGGACGAACACATCGCCTTCCGGCGTAGAAAGGACGGCGGATACACGCTGGCGGCGGGAGGCAGCCACCTGCTCTATGTCGGGCCGGATGCATTGCGTCACGCACCGAAATACCTGCCCGCCCTGAAAGCAAATCCTTTCGGCACGCGCTACCTGCTGGCGGCGCCTCGTGCATATCCGGACAGCTGGTCTACCCCACGCAAATGGGAGGCGGACAAGGAAAGCCCGTTCGAACGGATGCGCGTTCTCAATCCTGCCCCGGAGCCCAAGGCGCTTCGCGCCATCGATCGAGGGTTCAGGGGGCTTTTCCCACAATTCGAGGCGGTACCGCTCAGGGCAAGCTGGGCCGGCATGATCGATGCGATGCCGGATGTCGTGCCTGTCGTGGATCGTACTGCTGCGGTTCCGGGTCTCGTCATCGCGACAGGGATGAGCGGCCACGGCTTTGGCATTGGCCCTGGCATGGGCCGCGTCCTGTCCGACTTGATCCAGGGCAACGAGACTGGACATAACCTTCATAGGTTTCGCCAATCCCGATTCAGCGACGGCAGCCCGATCCAGATGGGACCATCGCTTTAGATCTCGTCCGGTGTACAGGTTCGACGAGAGGGCTATTCTGGTTTTGCCTGGCGAGGATTGAACTTGCGCCGGGCGTTTTCCAGATGCTCGCGCATCGCCTGGCCGGCGGCTTCCGGATCGTGCCGTTCGATGGCTTCGAAGACCGCCTTGTGGCCGGCGAAACTGATGCGGTTTTCGAGCTCGGTGTTGGCCATGTGGATGCGCTGGCTGATCAGCCACTCCACCAGCGCTTCGTGCGCGGCGAGAAAAATCGGATTGCCGGGGATCGCGGTCAGCACGCGGTGAAACGCGACGTCGGTGACCGCGAAAGCGCGGGCGCGTGAAATGGCGCGTTCGTTTTCGGCGAGTGCCGCCGTCAGCGCGTCGATCTGGGGGCGTGTCGCCACCTCCGCGGCATGGCGGGCGATCGAGACTTCGAGGAACAGCCGCAACTGTTCGAAATGGCCGATGCCGTCCGGCTGGTCCATCAAAAGATGCGCGGTGCCCGTCAACTGCTCCAGCATGTTCTTCGGTGTCGGCCGCGTCACCTTCGGCCGCTCGCCGCTGTTGATGCGCACCAGCCCCATCTTTTCCAGCGCAAACAGCGCCTCGCGCACGGAGGGGCGCCCGACATCGAACATCGACATCAGTTCGCGCTCGGACGGCAGCGAAGCGCCGGCCGGATAGACGTCGTCGCGGATCATCGCCTCCAGGCGGAGACGGACTTCGTCGGACAATTTTTTTCGGACCGGCATATTGTGCATGGTCTACCTTTTAAGCTATTAGACCAGTCGCCGCAAGCGAGCACAGACAAGGAGCTGTGGATCGTTAGGGCTTGGTGCGACCGAGGGTAGGAGGAGGTCGCTATTTGCCAATGAGCGACCGGACGCAAGACCGCGATCACGCGATCGCCAGAAGGCGCGCCCCGAGGTCAGCCGCGACCGGCCGACACAATCGAAGGGAGGAGAAATTCCATGAGACGATTTCTGATCAGCCTTTTGCCGGCCCTGGCGCTCATGCTTGCCGCAGGCGCGGCGAAGGCCGATGGAGGCGGCACGTTCCGCTCGGCCATGCGCACCGGTTGCATCGAGATGGGCACGCTGCACACCACCTGCGGCCACAGGCTGGACGAAACGGTGCTGCAGGGCCTCGTCCACATCAAGTGGACGGGCGACGGCGTGCAGCCGATGCTGGCCGAGAGCTGGAAGACGCCCGACGGCGGCAAGACCTATGTCTTCAGTCTGCGCCATGGCGTCAAATGGCACGATGGCGCCCCCTTCACCGCCAAGGACGTGGTGTTCAGCCTCAACCTCTACGCCAACCCGAAGGTCGGTTCGCCCTGGTCGCAGAAGCTCTCCGCCGTGACCGGATACAAGGCCTTCCAGGATGGCTCGGCCACCTCGCTTGCCGGGGTGAAGGCGGTGGACGACGCGACCGTGCAGATCGAACTGGACAGCGCCAAGCCGCTCTGGATCGAGCTGCAACTCATCGCCATCAGCATCTTTCCCGAGCACATTCTGGGCAAGGTCGCGCCCGCCGACATCAAGGGCAATGCCTTCTGGGTCAACCGGGTCGGCACCGGCCCGTTTATTTGGAAGAAGTATGAGAGTGACCAGTACGTCGAGGTCGATCGCAATCCCGACTATTTCCTCGGTGCGCCCAAGCTCGACCGCATCATCTACCAGATCTACAAGGACGTGCCGCCGATCATCGCGGCGCTCGAGACGCAGGAGGTCGATGCCATGTCCTATGAAGGCGGTGGCGTGCCGATCTCCGAACTGCCCCGCCTGCAGAAGCTCGACTATCTGACCGTGCTGCCGAAATTCTCCGCCGGCCTGCCGACCTATCTGCAATTTAACCTGGAGAACAAGCGCTTCGCCGATGTGCGCGTGCGCCAGGCGATGCTCTATGCCATCGACCGCAAGGCGATCATCGAGACGGTCAAGCAGAGCGCCGGCGAACTCCTGAACACGCTGTTCCCGCAGGACTGGGCGCGCGCCAAGGACCTCGAACCCTACGACTACAATCCCGACAAGGCCAAGCAGCTGCTCACCGACGCGGGCTGGGATGCGAGCCAGCCGGTCGACTTCATCTACTATTATTCCGATCAGATGAACGTCGACACCGTCACCGCCATCCAGAGTTATCTGGCCGCCGTCGGCGTCAACATCCAGCCGCGCCTGCTCGATCCGGCGGCGATCAACCAGATCTATGCCGACGGCAGCTTCCAGATGGGCTTCTTCGCGCAAGGCATGGGGCTCGATCCCTCGCTCGGCTCGCCTCTGGTCGTCTGCGGCGCCAAGCCGCTCGCCATGGGCTACTGCAACCCCAAGGTCGACGAACTCTTCAACAAGGGGCTTGAATCCAACGACCGCGCCGCGCGCGCCGCAAGCTATCAGGAGGCCTCGCGCATCCTCAATCAGGACCTGCCCAAGGCCTGGCTTTGGAACGAGGTGCGGCCGCTGGCCTTCAACAACCGGATCGTCGGCCTGGCGCAGCACTTCAAGGAACAGCCACTCGTGATCTTCAATCACCCGGTCTACAACGAAGTCGAGAAGTGGGAGGTGGCGAAATAGCCGCGGATATCCCTGCCGGTCGTGGGGCTCTGAGCGAGCCTCACGATCGATTGTCTCAGAACCGCCTTCAGCCCTAGGAGAGGCCGGTGCTCAGCTATCTCGTGCGAAAATTTTTGCTCAGCATCCCGGTGCTGTTCGGCGTTACCGTGATCGTCTTTGCCATCGCGCATGCCATGCCTGGCGACGCGGTGCTGGCGATGATCACGGCGGAGGCGCCGTCGAGCGAGGAGCTGATCGCCATGCGGCGCGGCGAACTCGGCCTCGACCAGCCGGTCTATGTCCAGTACCTCAACTGGATCGGCCAGATCCTGCACGGCAATCTCGGCCGCTCCTTCGTCAATGGCCGCGGTGTCGGCGACATCATCGTCGAGCGGTTGCCGATGACGCTGGAGTTGATGGGCGTCGCACTGCTCGTCGCTTTCGTCATCGGCACCATGCTGGGCGTGCTCTCGGCACTCAGGCAATACAAGCTCACTGACTATTCGCTGACGCTTGCCGGCTTTGTCGGCGTCTCGATCCCGGACTTCTTCATGGGACTTTTGCTCGTTTACGTCTTTGCGCTGGAGCTGCGCTGGCTGCCATCATCGGGCATTTCCACGGCTGGTGAAAACTTCTCGCTCCTCGACAATCTCAGGCACCTGATCTTGCCGGCGGCAGCACTTGCCTTGTTCCGCGCCGCGATCTTCATGCGCTATGCCCGCGCCGGCATGCTCGAAGTGTTGAACCAGAGCTATATGCGCACCGCCAAGGCCAAGGGGCTCAAGCCCCGCACCATCACGCTGCGCCACGGCCTGCGCAACGCGCTGATCCCGCTGGTCACTGTCTTCGGCCTCGCGCTGCCGACACTGTTCGGTGGCTCGGTGGTGATCGAGACCATCTTCCAGTGGCCCGGCATCGGCCTGATGTTCATCGATTCCGTGGTGAACAGGGATAGCCCCGTGATCATGGGCTATGTGCTGATCACCGCCATCATCGTCATGCTGGCCAATCTCGCCACCGACATCGTCTACAGCGTGCTCGACCCCAGGGTAAGCTATGACTGACGCCACCGCCGCCGATATGACGATCGCCGCCGGCGCCTCGCGCGGCCTGTGGGGCGAGGCGGCGCGCCGCTTCCTCAACCACCGTCTGGCCACGCTCGGCTTGATCATGCTTGCCATCATCGTGCTCGCCTGCGTGCTGACGCCGCTGATCGCCCATTACGGACCCAACGACATCGACCTCAGGGGGCGCAACCAGCCGCCCGGCGGCATCCACTGGCTGGGCACGGACGGCACCGGCCGCGACATCTTCGCCCGCATCCTCTATGGCGGCCGCATCTCACTGACGGTCGGCTTCGTCGCCGTCGCGATCTCGGCCGCGATCGGCATCTTCATCGGCTGCATCGCCGGCTATTTTGGCGGCAAGGTCGACCTCTTGCTGATGGGCCTGGTCGACATGGTGCTGACCTTCCCGCGACTGGTCATCATCATCGCTTTCGTCGCGGTCGTCGGGCCCAGCATCTTCAACACCATGGTCGTGATCGGACTGCTGAGCTGGCCGTCCATAGCCCGCCTGACACGCGGCGAGATCCTGGCCTTGCGCAACCAGGAGTTCATCCTGGCCGCGCGCTCGCTCGGCACCTCGCCCTCGATCATCATCCTCGAACACATCCTGCCCAATGTGCTGAGCCCGATCCTGGTGGCGATCACCCTCGACGTCGCGACCGTCATCCTGCTCGAAGCTTCGCTCTCCTTCCTCGGTCTTGGCGCGCAGGCGCCGGCCGCCAGTTGGGGCAACATGCTGCGCGACGCGCGCACGCTGTCGATCCTGGAGAGCCAGCCCTGGATGTGGATCCCGCCCGGTGCGATGATCGCCATGGCCGTGCTCAGCATCAACTTCGTCGGCGATGGCCTGCGCGATGCGCTCGACCCGCAGCACATCACGGGCGGGGGCGGCAAGTGACCGGCCTGGAAACGCTCGCCCGCGGCAAGGCCGCGCCGGCGCCGGGGCAACAGCCCGTGCTTTCCGTGCAGGGGCTGAGCGTCGAGTTCGGCCCGCGCGGCAATTCCGTCTATGCCGTCAACGACGTCTCCTTCGAGCTTGCCGAGGGCGAGTCTTTGGCGATCGTCGGCGAGAGCGGCTCCGGCAAGTCGGTCACCGTGCAGACGCTGATGGCCCTGATTCGCAAGCCGCCCGGCCGCGTCACCGCTGGCCGCGCGCTGTTTCGTGGCCGCGATCTGCTGGCCATGCCCGACAGCGAGCTGCGCCGGATACGCGGCCGCGACATCGCCATGATCTTCCAGGATCCGATGTCGTCGCTGAACCCGGTTCTGCCCATCGGCCTGCAACTGACCGAGGCGCTTCGCGAGCACCAGGGCCTGAACGAGGCCGAGGCCGAACGCCAGGCGCTCGACATGTTGGCGCTGGTCGGCATCGCCAACGCGCCGCAGCGCATGCGCGCCTTTCCGCATCAGTTCTCGGGCGGCCAGCTGCAGCGCATCGGCATCGCCATGGCGCTGGTGTGCAAGCCGTCGATCCTGATCGCCGACGAGCCGACGACGGCGCTCGACGTCACCATCCAGGCGCAGATCGTGGAACTGGTCGTGGGCCTGCAGAAGCAGCTCGGCATGGCGATCATCTGGATCAGCCACGACCTCAGCCTGGTCGCCGGCTTCGTCGATCGCGTCGCGGTGATGTATGCCGGCTCGATCGTCGAAAGCGCCCCGGTCGACGATTTGTTTTCGGCAACCAAGCATCCCTATACGATCGGCCTGCTCAACTCGATCCCGTCGCTGACGGCGGCAAACACCAGGCTGGTGCCGATCAAGGGCGCGCCGCCCAATGTCACACTGGCGCCGACCTTCTGCGCCTTCGCGCCGCGATGCGACTATGCCGAAGCGCGCTGTCGCGAGCAGAAGCCGCCGCTGGAAGTTGTGGGCGCCGGCCATGCCTCCGCGTGCTGGCGCTGGCGGGAGGTGGAGCGAGTGCCGCGCATGAGCGCAGCCGCTGCGGGCAAGCCCGCCGTGACGGCACCGAAGCAGGAACCGCTGCTCACCGTGACGGACCTCAAAGTGCATTTCCCGATCCGGCGCGGAGTCCTGCGACGGCAGGTCGGCGCGGTGCATGCCGTCGACGGCGTCAGCTTCGAGGTGATGCGCGGCGAGACGCTGGCGCTGGTCGGCGAAAGCGGCTGCGGCAAGTCGACGACCGGCCGCGCCGTGCTCGGCCTGGAGCGCCCTAGCGCCGGCAGCATCGTGTTCGAGGGCAGGGACTATGCGGGCGCGACGGGCGAAGAGCTGAAGCAGCGCCGCCGCGACATGCAGATGGTGTTCCAGAACCCGTTCGGCTCGCTCAACCCGCGCATGACCGTCGGCCGCATCATCGGCGAAGGGCTGCGTGCGCAGAAGATCGGCACCCGCGCCTCGCGTGACGTGCGAGTCAGCGAATTGTTGGCGATGGTGGGTCTCCGGGAAGCGCTGCGAAACCGCTATCCGTTCGAGCTCTCCGGCGGCCAGCGCCAGCGCGTCGGCATTGCCCGCGCGCTTGCCGCCAATCCGAAATTCATCATTGCCGACGAACCGATCTCGGCGCTCGATGTCTCGATCCAGGCGCAGATCGTCAATCTGCTCGACGACCTCAAGGCGCGCCTCGGCCTGACCTATCTGTTCGTCGGTCACGATCTGTCGATGGTCCGCTATCTCAGCGACCGCCTCGCGGTGATGTATCTCGGCCGCATCGTCGAGATCGGCACCACGCCAGCGGTGTTCGGCGCACCATTGCATCCCTATACGCGCGCACTGTTGTCGGCGATTCCCGTGCCTGATCCCAAGGCGGGCGGAACGCGCCGGCGCATCGTGCTTGGCGGTGGCGTACCCGATCCGTCGAAGCCGCCGCCCGGCTGCCATTTCCATCCGCGCTGCCCCCTGGCGACCGAGATCTGCACCAAGGTCGATCCGGCACAGCGCGATTTCGGCTCCGCCGTCACCGGCCAGCATCTCGTCGCCTGCCACCACGCTGGCGAAGCCGCATCATGAGAAATCTGGAAAACCGAGGATCCCAATGACCAAGCAATTGGCGGGCATGTATGCCGCCCTGATGACCGGACTTAGCGATGCCGGCGAGTTCGATCCGCAACGCCAGCGCAACATTAACGACTATGTGCTGCGCCAGGGTCTGGCCGGTCTCTATGTCGGTGGCAGCAGCGGCGAATCCGGCTTGCTGACGGTGGACGAATTGTTGGCGCAGCAAGAGGTGGCCTTCGCCAGCGCGACCTCAAGGGCCGTCAAGCTGATCGCCCATGTCGGCATGCCGAACGTGCGCGATTCCATCCGTCTGGCGCGGCAGGCGCAGAAGCTTGGCTATGACGCGCTGTCGGCGCTGCCGCCGCATTCCTACCCGTTCTCCGACGAGGAAGTCTTCGGCTATTACCAGGCACTGGCGGCGGCGACGGACCTGCCGCTTATTGTCTACGAGATACCCTTGCGCACCGGCCGGCCGCTGCCGCTTCCCCTGCTGGTTCGGCTGCTCGACCTCAAAAATGTCGTCGGCATCAAGTTCACTTCCACCGACTTGTTCAAATATTCCCTGCTGCGCAAGCGGCAGCCGCAAAAGCTCTTCTACTACGGCTTCGATGAGATCTATGCCGCCGCCGGCATGCTCGGCACCGAAGGCGGCATCGGCACAACCTACAATCTGCTTGGCAGGCTCTACGTAGCGATCGACCAGGCGGTCCGCGCTGGCGATCTTTCACGGGCGAAGGCGCTGCAGATGGTGTCGCAGGATTTCGTCGAGGCACTGCTGGCGACCGGCGTGCTGCCGGGCATGAAGGCGGCCTTCCGCGTTATCGGCGTCGATTGCGGCCCGACCCGCGCGCCGATGGCGCTGGCGGTCACCGATGCCGAGGACCGCATGCGCGCGGTGCTCGCCCGCCCGGCGATCAAGGAGTGGCTGGTGTGAGCCGAGGCTTCCTCCCCGATGAAGCGAGAGCGCCGGGCCGAATGGCGAGAAGCGCAGCTTGCCGGCCTGCGCGATGATCGCGGCGTCACGTCCGCGCGGGCTGATTGCTCACGAAGCTGTCTCCGTTTCATGTGCAGGCAGTGCCGCCGCCAGCCGGTCCGCCCATTCCTCGATGCCGGACCGTGTCGACAACAGGTCTTGCCGGATTTCGGTCGGCTTCGCCATCGAGGACTTTTCGGCGCTGCGCTATGTCAGGGATCAACTGATCTCGACCGGCCTCTGCCAGGAGCTCGACATGCTGGCCGATCCCGACGAGCCACGCGACCTCTTCGGCATGCTGCTCAGGGCAGCCCAATAGGGCAGAGGCCGTGCGCAGTTGCGGCGATCCGCATCCTGCTGAATGATCGCGGCCATTGTCAGCTTTGCCGGCGCGCGGGGAAAAATTGTTCGTCGCGGCGGCTTCGAAGGGCCGATCGTTTCTTTCTTGGCAATCTGGAGTCGATGAGACTTGCAGGCATTGCTGGCGTTGTGACCGCCGAGAGTGCACGCAAGTCCAACAGTCCTGGTTTGCGGATGGGCAAACATCCGCAGAAAACCAGGAAAGGAGCCTGATATGCCCAGAATAGTACCCGTGCTTGATCTGAGCCACTTTGAACAAGGCGCATCGGAACGCCGGACGTTTCTGGCGGATCTGCGTTCCGCCTCGCGCGACATCGGCTTTTTCTATCTGGCTGGGCATGGCATCTCGTGGGCGGAGATCAGCGAGGTGCTCACCGCATCGCGCCGCTTCTTTGCCTTGGGCGAGGCCGACAAGCTCGCGATCGAGATGGTCAAGTCCTCGCAGTTCCGCGGCTATATGCGCGCCGGCGGCGAGCTGACCAAGGGCAAGGCCGATTGGCGCGAACAGCTCGACATCGGCGTCGAGCGCCAACCCATAGCGCAAGGGCCGGGAATTCCCGCCTGGACGCGGCTGCAGGGGCCGAACCAATGGCCGGCTGCGTTGCCGGAGCTTAAACCGGCCTTGCTTGCCTGGCAGGCCAAGGCTACAGCGGTGGCGATCCGGCTGCTGAAAGCTTTTGCGCTGTCGCTCGAGCAACCCGAGGATGCCTTCGACCCGATCTATCGAGACTCACCAAACCATCGCATGAAGATCGTGCGCTACCCCGGCCGCGAGACGACCGGCGGCGACCAAGGTGTCGGCGCGCACAAGGATGGCGGTTTCCTGACTCTGCTGCTCCAGGATGACAACAAGGGACTCCAGGTCGACTATGATGGCAGCTGGGTGGATGTGGACCCCATTCCCGGCACGCTCGTCGTCAACATCGGTGAATTGCTCGAACTGGCCTCGAACGGCTATTTGCGCGCGACCGTGCATCGCGTCGTGACGCCGCCAGCCGGCATCGAGCGCATTTCGGTGCCGTTCTTCTTCAGCGCCAAGCTCGATGCGACGATACCGCTGCTCGAGTTGCCGGAGGAATTGGCGGCGCAGGCGCGCGGGCCGGCCAGCGATCCGGACAATCCGCTGTTTCGCGATGTCGGCACCAATGTGCTGAAAAGCCGGTTGCGCTCGCACCCTGACGTCGCGCGCCGCCATTACGCGGACCTGCTTCAGCCGGGAACCGGAGCGGGTTGAGCCAGTTGATACAGAACGAACCGAATTTTCGTACTTCGGACCGATTTTAGAAAATCATTTGTCGTGCCCGTGCAAGGATCGGTTCAGAATGACAAATCCGTTTGGTGTTTTCCTCCCATTTCGCTGAACGGTGTTCCCCTCTGAAGGTTATGACCTTCTTTTGGCCGGGCCGTTTTCGCGCCCGGCCATTTTTCTTTCCGCCGTGCGCGTTGCCGGTGCGGCGCGGATCCGGCAGAGTTCAACATCTGCCAGCCATTGCAATTGGTGGAAGAAGGAGAGGTCTCATGACATCCAATGTCGCCGTCATTGCCGGGGCGGGCTCCGGCTTGAGCGCCTCGCTCGCGCGTCTTCTCGCCAGGGAAGGGTTCCAAATTGTCCTGGCCGCCCGAGATATCGAGAAGCTCGATGCATTGCAGGCGCAAACCGGCGCGCAAGCCGTGGCAACGGATGTCTCCGACGCCACGTCGGTGGAGCGTCTGTTCGATGTCGCCGACAAAGCTGGCCCGCTTTCCCTGGTGGTTTTCAACGCCGGCGGCCGCGCCCGCGGTCCGCTGGCCGAACTCGATCCCGAGGCGGTTCGTCAGGCGCTGCTTGTAGGGGCCTATGGTGGGTTCCTGGTCGGCCAGCAGGCGGCCCGCCGGCTTATCGCTCAAGGGGCGGGCTCGATCTTCTTCACCGGAGCGACGGCAAGCGTGAAGGGGTTTGCCGGCTCCGCCGGCTTTGCGATGCCCAAATTCGGATTGCGCGGGCTGGCGCAGTCCATGGCCCGTGAACTGGCGCCCAAGAACATTCACGTCGCGCATTTCATCATCGACGGCGCCATTGCCTCGGCCACGTCCGGACAGGAGTCCGAACCGCAGGATCGGCGGCTATCGCCGGATGCGATCGCCGAGGCCTATCTCGCCATCCACCGCCAGCACCGCAGCGCCTGGACCTGGGAAATGGAACTCAGGCCGTGGGTCGAAAACTTCTGACCGGATCAGCGATCCATGCGACTTTTGCATGGCTCCTGTGCACGGGCCTTGAGGAGAGTCGACATAGTGTATGGATATCACTATATAGCGGCGGCTTCGATAGCTCGCGCCTTGAAGCGCAACGTCATAAGGCGGCTGTAGCGACAGCCATTGAGATGCGAAACGGACTGGAAGCCGTAAAAGGTAGAAGCAATTGCTTGGAGCGGGCAGATCCCGCCAACGGTACAGTCCTTCAGAAACAGAAAATGTTCTTCACCCCTCGAATTCCTTCGGCTCTGTGGACCCTGGACGGCTTCGGCTTGCCGTCCGGCCGCGACTCGGCTCGAATGGGAAAATGCATCCTTTACGGGATGCAGACGTTTAGGATTACCAACCGGCTTTGCCGCAAGGGAATAGCAGTATGAGTGAACACGCGATCGAATTCTTGCGGGGATGGATCGGCGAAAAGGTCCATTGCCAGTCCCCGGCCAGGATCGAGAAGCAGGCCGAGACACTGGCCAGGGAATGCGCCGCCAAGGCGGCCGAGGTCGGCATACCGCTGGAGGACATCCAGGAGGAAGTCGGCGACATCCAGGAACTCATCGCTTCCCGGCTAGAGGAAGCGGCCGAGGCCGATGAAAGCCAGCAGGCTTCCAGTAAGGCCGCGGAATAGATTTTCAGGGACAACCCTGTTTGAATGCGCGGGCTTCGGCCCGCGTTTTCGTCTTTGGTACCCTTTTCAGCCAAATTTTTCTTTGAGCCACGCTTTCGGCAGGGCAGGCACGAAATTGCCATCGCGACCGGTCATGTCGTGATTGGCGACAAGAGCGTTGAGGATCGATTCCTCCACAGTCTGGATCACGGCATCGAAGAACGGGTCGATGTCCACATCGGGAATGAAATCGGCGCTGGCGATGCGGCCAGTCAGCCCCCGCGCAGCGGCAGGATTGGCGGTCGAGAAGGCGAGAAAAATGTCGCCCGAACTGTGGTAGCCGAAGCCGCCGGTCATGGCGACGCCGAGCGGCACGCGGCGGGCCAGCCGCTTCATCTGGTGCGGCAGGAAAGGCGCGTCGGTCGCGACGACGGCGATGATTGAGCCCTTTTCCGCGCGCGACGTGGTTTCGCGGATCGCCGGTTCGGTGAGTTCGGAACCGGCGCGCAGGCCACGAATGGTGAAATTGTGCCGCTTGCCGAAATTCGACTGCACGAAGGCGCCGACCGTGTAGGTGCGCCCTTGCCATGCGACGATGCGCGAGGCCGTGCCGGAACCGGCCTTGAAGCCGAAAGTGATCATACCGGTGCCGCCGCCGACACTGCCTTCCTCGACCGGTCCGCTGGCGGCGGCGTCAAGGGCTTCGGCGACATGCTCCGATGTCAGATGGTGGCCGTTGATGTCGTTGAGAAACCCGTCATAGGTCTCCGCTGCCACGGGCAAGCCCCAGGCGCTGTCGACGGCCGCCGGCAGCACTTGGTTCATCCAACGCAGCGTGCCGTCACGCGAAACCCCGCAGGAATGCGTGTTGGTGATGGTGATCGGGAAGTTGAAGGCGCCGGTTTCCTCGATGATGTGCGAGCCGGTCAGCTCGCCATTGCCGTTCTGGCTGAAGATGCCGGCGAAGACCGGCGTCGCCAGCTCGGCGCGCAACCTGGGCAGGATCGCGGTGACACCGGTGCGCACCGGTCCCTTGCCGACGACAAGCGGACCATCGCCCGATATCAGCGTCGTATAGCCGGCCGCGACGCTAGACACGTCGGTGATCGCGTTGAACGGCCCGGGCGTTCCGTCGAAGCCGATATTGAAGCTTCGCGCGCGCGGCTTGCCGGACGGCGTTGCCAGATGGTGCGGATTGTCGGTCATGCTCTTAGAACAAGGATCCCTGATTGCCGGGTTCTTTAGCCTTGGCAACTGGGGCCTTTGCAGCGGGCTTTGGCCGCGCCGCGCCGCTGGTTGCCACCGCATCTGCCGTGCCATCGGCGAACTCCAGCGAAAGCGCCATCCCAGACGCCACGTCGGCGGCCTGCTTGATGACGGCGCCGTCGGCATCCTTAACCAGCGCGAAGCCGCGCGCCAGGACGGCCTTGTGCGAAAGCGTCGCCATCAGCCGGTCGGCCTGGATGATGCGGCCGCGCAACCGCTCCAGCCTGAGCAGCATCGCCTGACCGCCGCGTCTCGTCAAAGCCGTCAGTATATCCCCTTGCACACGTTGCCGCCGGACTGTCGGCTCGATCGTGATGCGCAGCAAAGCCAATTGCTGCCTGTGCCGCTGCAGCGATGCCTTGGCGCATTTTGGCAATTGATCCGCGGCACGATTGAGCTCCGCGCGCCGGCTTCTCGCCAGGGTGCGCAGCGCCCCTTGCGCCCGCGAAAGGTTACGGTCGTTGGTGCGCCGCGCCTCGGCAATCCGCTGCGACAGCATTGCCGGCGTCAGTTTTACAGCGAAGAATCGCGCCCGCTTGCGCTCGGTGGAAACCATCAGGCCACGACCGAGCCTCGATGTCGCCTCGTCCAGGCGCCGGCGCGGCAGCGCCAGCAATTGGTCGGGCGAGGGCAGCGCACGCGCCGCCGCACGGGCTGCCTGCCGCTTGCGGTCGAAATTGCGCAAGACGGCGGCCTTGAGCCGCGCGCCGAGGCTGGTCAGCGTCGCTTCGAGGTCAGCCTTCACCGGCACGGCGATTTCGGCCGCGCCCGTCGGCGTCGGCGCCCGCACATCCGCGACAAGGTCGATCAGCGTCCAGTCGGTTTCGTGGCCGACAGCCGAAATCACCGGAATGTCGGAGGCGGCGACTGCGCGGGCGAGCACCTCGTCGTTGAAGCCCCACAGATCTTCCAGGCTGCCGCCGCCGCGCGCGATGATCAGTAGATTGGGGCGCTGGATGGGGCTGTCCCACGCCAGTGCGTTGAAACCGGTGACGGCATTGGTCACTTCCGCACTCGCTGTGTCGCCCTGCACGCGTACCGGCCAGACCAGCACATGCAGCGGAAAGCGGTCCTTGATGCGGTGGATGATGTCGCGGATAACCGAGCCGGTCGGCGATGTGACGACGCCGATGGTGCACGGCATGAACGGCAGCCGGCGCTTGCGGCCGGCGTCGAAAAGCCCTTCAGCCTGTAGCCGGCGCTTGCGCTCCTCCAGCAGCGCCATCAGCGCCCCGGCGCCTGCCGGCTCCAGATTGTCGATGACGATCTGGTAGTTGGACTTGCCGGGATAGGTGGTGAGCTTGCCGGTGGCGATCACCTCCATCCCTTCCTCGGGGCGGAATTTCAGCCGGCTCATCGTGCCTTTCCACACCACGGCGTCGAGCCGGGCGCGGTCGTCCTTCAGCGCGAAATAGGCATGGCCGGAGGAATGCGGCCCACGATAGCCCGAGATTTCGCCGCGCACCCGCACATTGCCGAAGACGTCCTCGACCGTGCGCTTCAGCGCGCCTGATATCTCGCTCACCGTGTATTCGGTGGCGTTGGTGCGTGATTCGGATGCTGCTTCGCTCATCGGTCGATTGGGGGCCGGTTGGACGCGGACGTCAAGGCGGCCGTGTCAGGCCCGATATTCATGACCCGGTTTTACCAGCCCGGCAGGATCTGGTTCGGCTTGCTCCGCTTCATCTTGGAAAAGGCGAGGGCCGCGAAATCGAACGTCCCCGTCTCCTCGCCGAGCGGCACGGAGATGTTGTCCAGGCTTTCGGAGATGTGGCGGGCAAGCGCATCGACGATCTCCGGCCGCGAGGTCTGGCCACGCATGATGCCGATGCGGCAGTCGGGCAGGGCGCCGAAGCCGTCGGCCTCGCCCAGCACCCTCATGCCGGGCCTGAGCGCGCATTCCGGCAGCACCGAAATCGCCAGGCCGGATAGCACGGCCGCGGTTATCACGGTCGCCGAGAAGCTGGTGAACAGGATGCGGTAGTCGCGGTTCTGCTGGTCCAGCACGTCGACGGCGGCGCGCCTCCAGATGCAGTTCGGCCGGCCGAAGGCCATCGGCAGCGTCTCCTGTTCATGCGTCGCATGGTTGGCCGAGGAGACCCACAGCAGCGGTTCACGCCGCACCACCTCCGATTGGCCGCGCACATCATTGTGCGTCACCAGCGCCAAGTCGAGATTACCGCGCTTGATGTGCTCGACCAGCCCCGGCGTCGGCTCGCAGATGACGGTCAGTTCGACGCGCGGATTGGAGCGGGTGAAGCGCGCCATGATCTCCGGCAGGAAACGGTCGGCGTAGTCGTCCGGCGTGCCGATGCGGATCGTGCCTTCGAGCCGCTGGTCGTCGAAGGCGGCGAGCGTCTCGCGGTTGAGATAAAGCAGCCGCCTTGCGTAGGAGAGCAGCTTGTCGCCTTCCTCCGTCAGCCTGTTGCTGCGCCCCTCCTTCTCGAACAGCGGCTTGCCGATCCGTTCCTCCAGCCGGCGCATCTGCATCGACACCGCCGACTGGGTGCGGTGCACTTCTTCCGCTGCGCGGGTGAAGCTGCCGGTGTCGGCGATCGAGATGAAGGTCTGCAATTGATCCAGATCGAGCGGCGCTTTCATCGATGTGATCCATCACTGGTGTTGATGCCAAAGATTAAAAACATTCGTTGGATTAATCAATCGGTCGATGGCAAATTGGCATTGTCCACATGAAGGCATGTGAATCGAAGCCGGAACGGCCGCTGTCATCAGCGCCGATCGTCGGGTTTCGTCCGTTCGAGTCTGAAGGAGACCGACATGACCACGATCGATTTCGCCACCGAGACCTCACGCATCACCTCGCGTCCGGCCGTTGCGACGCGCGTGGCCAACACCGTCTCCAACGTCTACCGCGCTTGGAAAAATCGCCGCGCCTTTTACCGCCTTGGCGAGATGTCGGACGCCGAGCTCGCCGACATCGGCCTGACGCGCGCCGACCTGCATGTCGCAATCGACGTGCCGTTTGGCCGCGACCCGACGGCAATCCTGCGTGAAATCGCCAGCGATCGCGTGGAAACGATCGAGGACATCGCCCGCAAGGTGGCCTGATTGCCGAGTTTCGGTCCCGTTGAACCTTTTTGCGGTCCAGCGCGACCAAGGTTCATGCAGGCTCCCCACTCCCTGCCGGTTCCCCGCCGGCCTGCCTGCACGCTGCCCGGTCCTCCCAAGGACCGGGCTTTTCTTTTTTGCTCAGGCGAATGCCAGCTTTCGCGATGGTTTTGGTATCGATCTGCCGAGATCATGCGCGGCCTCTATCCAGGACGCTATGGCATCTTGAACATTTGCGATGGCCTCTTCGGGAGTCTCACCGTCGCTCATGCAACCAGGAAGATCTGGTACAAGGGCTGAAAACCCACCTCCGTCCTCGATCGCAAGCGGCGCGATGATGACCGGAAATTCAAGTCTGTCCGTCATGTCTCTTTGCCTCGTCGATGAATGTTACGAGTTTCCGGATATTGCGGCGCATCTGCTCCAGCCGTTTGCTCATGGATTTGTCTCGGACGTTTGAACTGCTACCGCCGGTCCATGTCGCGCTTGAACTGGTCGAAGATCGTTTCCACGCCCTTCTGGTACTCGTCGCGCTGCTGGGCGCCGGTTTCGAACATCCTGCCGAAAATGTCGTCGAACGGGTTCCTTGGCCGGCCGCTCGGATTGGCCTGCGGCTGTGGTGCCTGACGCTGCTGCGGTTGCGGTGCCTGAGGTTGCGGCGCCGGCTGCCCGCCCGGCATGCCACCGAAGCCGTCGCCGCCGCTTTGCCGCAGCATCTCCTCGAAGATTTTCCCCAGCGGGTTGTCGCCGTAGGGGCTCTGTGTCTGCTGTGGCTGGGATGGACCTTGTGGTTGTTGCGGCGCGCCGCCACCGAACATATCCTGCAGCACCTTGCCGAGCGGATTATCGCCATAGGGATCGGGTGCCGGCTGCGGCTGGCTTTGTGGTTGCGCTGAGCCGCCGCCGAACATGTCCTGCAAGACCTTGCCGAGCGGGTTGTCCATCTGAGGCGGCGGTGCCTGGCGCTGTTGCGGCGCCGGTGCCTGCATGCCGCCATGCCGCATCATCTGCTCGATGATTTCGCCCAGTGGGTTGTTGCCGCCGCCGAAGCCTCCCGCAGCCTGCATCTGGCCGCCTGTCAACTGGTTTGTCGTCTGCTTGAACAGTCCGCCCATTACCATCGAGGCGATCGCGGGCAGCATCTGCTGCAGGACCTGCTGGCTGACGCCGCTCGCCTGCGCCGCCTGGCTGGCCACGGCGCGCGACAGGTCCTTCGAACCGAACAGATGTCCCAGAATGCCGTTGCCTTCATCGGCGCCTTGCGGGGAGAAGGCGCGTGTTGCGTCCTCGAAATACTTAGCGTGCTGGCCGCTTGCCATCGCCGTCATGAAGGCGCCGAGCCCATAGGGATCGGCGGTGTTGCGTTGCAACCCTTGTGAAAAGGCCGGCAACAGTGCGGCGACCGCCGCCTGTGTCTGCTGTAGCGAAAGCCCGTATTGCTGGGCAAGCGCCTGCATGCCATTGCCGCTCTGGGCCTGCGTCAGCATGTCGAACAAGGTGGGCATCGGCTTCTCCTCCGGGAAATCCTCGAAAGAGAGCCTAATTCGTTTCAATGCCCGATTGAAGCCGCTTTTGCCGCTCGTCAATGCCAGGGGTTAATAGGCATATTCCATGAATACCGGCTCGATCGAGCCGCCCCAGCGCGTGTGATAGGCCGACAGCATCTCCTCGGCGCTGGTGGTGCCGCGCGCCACAACCTCGTCGAGCGTGTTGAGGAACGAGGTTTCGTCGTAGCCGTCGCGATTCTTCTTGCCGCGGTTCTTCAGCCCGGTGCGCGAAATGGCCATGACGTCGCGCGCGATTTCGCGCAGCGTGGTGTTGCGGAAGGGTGCGGAAATACCGAGCTCCGGCACGGCGTTGCGCATGGCCAGCACTTCCTTGTAGGTCCAGCTCGACGTCAACGCCTCGGCTGCGTCGAGTGCCGCCTCGTCATAAAGCAGCCCGACCCAGAAGGCCGGCAGCGCGCAGATACGCCGCCAGGGACCGCCATCGGCGCCGCGCATTTCCAGGAAACGCTTCAGCCGAACGTCGGGGAACAAAGTCGACAGATGGTTCGCCCAGTCGCCCATCGTCGGCAGGCCGTCCGGCACTTCGTTACGCGCGGCCCCGGCCATGAACTGGCGGAAGGTGATGTGCGTCATGTCGTGATAGTGGCCGTCACGAATGACGAAATACATCGGCACGTCGAGCGCCCATTCGACGTAGTCGGCAAAGCCGAAATCCGGCGAGAAGCAGAATTCGAGCAGGCCGGAGCGCTGGTTGTCGGTGTCGCGCCAGATGTCGCCGCGCCAGCTCTGCAGCCCGTTCGGCCGGCTGTCGGTGAAGGGCGAGTTGGCGAACAGCGCCGTCGACAGCGGCTGCAATTTCAGCGACACCTGCATCTTGCGCCGCATGTCGGTCTCGCTCTCGAAGTCGAGGTTCACCTGGATCGTGCAGGTGCGGTACATCATGTCGAGGCCCTTGGTGCCGACCTTGGGCATGTAGCGCGTCATGATCTCATAGCGCGACTTCGGCATTTTCGGCGTCTCGGCCAGCGACCATTTCGGGCTGCCGCCGAGGCCAAGGAAGCGGATGCCCATCGGCTCGGCGATCTCGCGCACCTGCGCCAGGTGGGCGTTGCCTTCCCGGCAGGTCTGGTGGATGGACTCCAGCGGCGCACCGGAGAGCTCGAATTGTCCGCCGGGCTCAAGCGAAATCGCGCCCTGGCCGGTCGGCTCGACCAGACCGATGATGCGGCCGGCATCCATGATCGGATCCCAGCCCAGCTTGTTCTGCATGCCTTCTAGGATGGCGCGGATGCCGCGCTCGCCGCCGTAAGGCACCGGTGCGTTGCCATCGACATAGAACGGGAATTTTTCGTGCTCGGTACCGATGCGCCATTTTTCACGCGGCTTGTTGCCTTCGGCCAGGTGCTCGATAAGCTCGTCTACGCCTTCGATGGGCCGGAAATCGGTTGTGTCGCGCGCCATTGTCAAGCCCTCAAAGGCGGTTGGACCACCGCCGGCGCTAAATGGACGAAATGTCAGTAGCCGATCAAGCGAAAAATCCTGAGCCACAGGTCAAGAGGAATTGAAGGCCACTGCCCGCAAGCACCTCTTGCGAGAGACAACGTCCTACCAGTCGCCGATTGTTGCCTGCATCGCCGCAAGCGCCGCCACGGCCGCCGTGTCGGCGCGCAGGATACGCGGCCCGAGCGGAATGGCGGTCACGAAGGGGAGCGCCCGCAACATTTTACGCTCCTCGTCGGAAAAGCCGCCCTCAGGTCCGACCAGCAGGGCAAGCTTTTTCTCCTTTACCGCCTGCAAGGCAGGCAACGGGTTGTTGGTCGAGGCGTCCTCGTCGCAGAAGATCAGCCGCCTTTCCTTGTCCCACCCGGTCAGCAGGCGCTCGAATTTTTCCGCCTCGCGAACCTCCGGCACCGCCAGGATGCCGCATTGTTCGGCGGCCTCGACGACATTGGCGCGCAGGCGATCGATCGACGGTTTTGCCACCTGCGTGTGCTGGGTGATGACCGGCTGCAAGATGCCGGCGCCCATCTCGACCGCCTTCTGCACGAGATAATCGAGCCGGCCTTGCTTCAGCGGTGCGAAACAATAGATGAGATCGGGCAAAGGCGGCTGCGGTCTTTGCGGTGCCAGTACCTTCAGCCGCACCGACCGCTTTGATTTCGCTGATATCGCCGCCGACCACTCGCCGTCGCGGCCATTGAAGACAAGGATCTCGGTGCCTTCGGCGAGCCGCAGCACATGCAGGAGATAATGGCTCTGCTGCTGGCCGGGTTCGAACTCGATGTCTGGTCCGAGGTCATCGGGCACGAACAGACGTTGCATCTTGTAGTTGGCGCGCATGGCCGAGGAATGGGCGAGGCGGCCGCCGGCGTCAAGCCTTGGCGGAAGGATGCCACACGGGTTGAAAGCCATGGCGCAGGACGGCAAGCGTCGTTTCCGGGGTCAGCAGCACAAGCGTCTTGTCCTCGAACCGATCAAGGCTGGTCGGCGGGCCATATCCGGCAAAAGCCCATGGCAATGCCTTGCCATGGCGCAGGGCATAGGCGTTGCCGCCAGCTGCGATCATCGCGCCATCGGGCAGGCGGGCAAGCGCGTCCATTGTGACTACAGGCCGTTTGCCGCTCGAGGCCAGCCGCTCCGTGTGCAGTCGCTTGTCGACCTGCGGCGCGCGTGGCTCGGCAATACCGAAGGCTTGGCCGAAACGCCCGACAAAATCCTTGGCCCGTGCGCGCTGGCAAAAGAAGCAGGGGCGATGCCCGGCGGCGAGCGCCGTCACCTCGTCGAGAAAGAACAATTCGGTCCAGCCGGCCTTGCCACCGGCCCGGTTGCGGCCCATCGGCTCGCGCCGCACATTGCGGAATTGGCACACGCAGATGATCCAGGCCTGAAGCGCCCAGCGCTTTTTCAGGAGAGTCTTTGTCGCGGGGGCATGGATGATGCCGCGATTGCCGGTGAACAGGCCGCGCTCCGGCACGGCGTGGATGGCGCCGAACGGATCGACCCGGTTCTGCAGTGGCATAGTTTTCTCCGCGCGCCCGTATCTTGGCTGAAATGCCGGCGTCATGATATCGCTCGCGGCACCTTTTTCATGTCAGCAGGTTTTCGATGCGTGTGCTGGTTGTCCAGAACTACGACAATACCGGGCTCGGCCAGGTCGGCGCGGCACTGGCGGAAGCGGGTGCCGATCTCGATGTGCGCCTCCCCTACAAGGGCGATCCGCTGCCACAGGACGCAACCGGCCATGATGCCATGGTGGTGCTCGGCGGCGGCCAGAATGCGCTGGCCGACGAAGAATATCCCTATTTTCCGGCGCTGCTCGAACTGACCCGCGATTTTGCCGGCAAGGACCGCGCCGTGCTCGGCATCTGCCTCGGCGGCCAACTCGTCGCCCGTGCCTTTGGCGGCGAGAACCGCATCGGCGGCGCCAATGAATTCGGCTGGCGCGGCGTGTCGCTGACGCCTGACGCCAAGGCCGATCCGGTGCTGGCTGAGCTGCCGGAGAAGTTCCCGATCTTCCAATGGCACGACGACACGTTCGTGCTGCCCGAAAACGCCGTGCGGCTCGCCGGCAACGATGTCGCCGAAAACCAGGCGTTTCGCCTCGGCCGCGCCGTCTACGGCTTCCAGTTCCACTTCGAAGCTGACCGGCCGATGGTGAAGGACTGGAGCTCCTCCTTCGCGCCGATCATTGCCGCGCGCCATCCCGACTGGGCCGGCAGGCTCGATGGCGAAATGGCCCGCAATGGCCCTGACGCCGATGCTGCTGGTCTCGCCATTGCCCGTGCCTGGGTGGCGACGATCTGAGAGGCTGTCAGAGCGAATTTCGAAACAGCCTGAGCGTCCATCCCTCGCGTTCTGCGTGACATAATTGGCACGCGGCCATGAATCCGTCCGGGAAAACCCCTTTCATCCTTGGCTTGTGTCCGGCCGTCATCCTAGAAGGCGCGCGCTCTATGTCGGCTGTGCAACCGGGATGAACCTTTTGTGTGACCCGCGCGACACACCATCGATACGGAACACGCCTAGAAGCGCGAAATCGTCGAAACTTTGAAGCGATTTTTCCTTTTCAACGCATTGGTAACCGCCTCGTGCACAGATGCAGAAGGCTCAACAAGAGATGACCTCCGTGAAAGCAGCGCTTCTGTCCTTTGCCATGTTGTCCGCCATCGTGCTTTGCGGTCTTGGTATCTATGCCGCCGATGCGGCCAACAACCACAACGCCGTCGACGGCTACGGCGTCACCGCCTCCCTGCGCTAAGCCAGGGCATCCGTCACACCCTCGGGCGCCGAGGCCCTCAAGGCTCTTTTATCGACATTTCCAGGATGCGTTTGTCCACGCCGTCCACAACGAGCGCGGTAAGCATGCCTGATTGCCAGGCAAGCGTGTCGACATTGACGCGGTTGGCCATCACTTCCGCCTCCGGGACCGGTGTGTGACCGTGCACCACGACCTTGGCGAAGAGGCCGGTGTGGTCGTGGAAAACATCGCGGATCCAGATCAGGTCCTGCGGGTTCTGATTGTCCAGGGGAATGCCTGGCCTGATGCCGGCATGGCAGAAGAAGAAGTCGCCTGACGTCACCGAGAACGGCAACGATCGCAGGAAGTCGACATGGCTTTGCGGCACGGCTTCGAGCAGGGCTTGGTGGCCCTTGCGCATGGCTGATTCCGCCTTGCCGAACCAAACGCCGCTGCCGTTGCTGATCGTCACCCCATAGGACTGCGCGGTCTGGATACCGCCAAAGCGGATGAAGAGCCCTTCGGGATCGGGTGTCTTGAGAAAGTCGAGAAAGCCGATGTCGTGGTTGCCAACCAGCATCATGTTTCGCGGATCGCGTTCGCGCGCTTCGATCAGAAAGTTGATGACGCCCTTGGAGTCCGGTCCGCGATCGACATAGTCGCCAAGATGGATGATGCGCCAGTCCGCAACCAGGTCCTTCGCGATCTCGGCCTTGATCTGGCCGTGCATGGCGGCCAGCAGGTCGAGCCGGCCATGCACGTCGCCGATCGCGTAGAGACGCACGCCGGCCGGCCCGCGTGCGTCGAGGAAATGGATGCCGGGTTCCGCCAAGGTCTTGATATCTCCGTGGTCAGATGTCACGGACTTAGCGCCGGAGCTGGTCCTTGCCCATGTCGGTGACCAGACGCTTTCCGC
The DNA here is from genome assembly GCF_006440535.1 of Mesorhizobium sp. B2-5-13. Classification (NCBI taxonomy): domain Bacteria; kingdom Pseudomonadati; phylum Pseudomonadota; class Alphaproteobacteria; order Hyphomicrobiales; family Phyllobacteriaceae; genus Mesorhizobium; species Mesorhizobium sp. B2-5-13. Next base: position 122,445 of record NZ_VFUI01000009.1, read on the forward strand.
ACAGAGCCAGCGTAATGTCCATCTCCTTGCGGATGATTTCCAGCGCTTTGGTAACCCCTTCCTTGCCGAGCGCGCCCAGGCCGTAAAGAAATGGTCGGCCGATATAGGTGCCCTTGGCGCCGAGGCAGAGCGCTTTCAACACGTCCTGGCCGGAGCGGATGCCGCCGTCCATATGCACTTCTATTCTGTCGCCAACCGCATCGGCGATCTCCTCCAGCACCATGATCGACGATGACGCGCCATCGAGCTGCCGCCCGCCATGGTTCGAAACGATGATCGCGTCGGCGCCGGTCTTGGCCGCCATCAGTGCGTCTTCCTTGTCGAGAATGCCCTTGAGGATCAGCTTGCCGCCCCAGCGCTCCTTGATCCAGGCGACGTCCTTCCACGATAGTTGCGGATCGAACTGCTCCGTCGTCCATGACGACAGCGAAGCCACGTCGCCGACGCCCTTGGCATGGCCGACGATATTGCGGAAGGTACGGCGCTTCGTGCCAGCCATGCCCATCCACCAGCTAGGCCGCACCGCGATGTTGGCTATGTTGGCCAGCGTCATCTTGGGTGGCGCTGAAAGCCCGTTGCGAACATCCTTGTGGCGCTGGCCGAGGACCTGCAGGTCGAGCGTCAGCACCAGGGCCGAGCACTTCGCCGCCTTCGCCCTGTCGATCAGATTGAGCACGAAGTCCTTGTCGCGCAGTACATAGAGCTGGAACCAGAACGGTTTCTTTGTCACCGAAGCGACATCCTCGATCGAGCAGATGCTCATCGTCGAGAGCGTGAACGGCACGCCGAATTCCTCTGCCGCCTGCGCTGCCAGCATCTCGCCGTCGGCATGCTGCATGCCGGTCAGGCCGGTCGGCGCCAGCGCTACCGGCATCGACACTTTCTGGCCGATCATGGTCGTTTCCAGTGAGCGGTTGCTCATGTCGACCAGCACGCGCTGGCGGAACTTGATCTTCTGGAAGTCTTCCTCGTTCGCGCGGTAGGTGCTCTCGGTCCAGGCGCCTGAGTCGGCATAGTCGAAGAACATCTTGGGCACGCGCCGGCGCGCGAGATCCTTGAGGTCTGCGATGGTGAGAATTTCGCTCATGATGGTCCCCGCTTGGTCGAATTGACTAGGAGCGCCTGCGCGCTGGTTCGCTGTCGCCGGCTTCCGAACGCTGCCTCAGCCTCAGCCGCGACACGCGTTGCCAGTCGCCGCTGCGCTCGGCTTCCGCCATCGAACGCTCGACATAGGTCATGTGGTCCATTGCCGCCTGGCGGGCGCCGGCCGGATCGCCGGCCTTGACCGCGGTGTGGATCGCCCGGTGCTGCGCCAGCAGCGCCTCGCGCGCGCCGGGCACTGTGAACACCAGCAGCCGGTTCTGGAACACGCCTTCCGACAAAAGCCGATAGCAGGAACGCAGCGTGTGCAAGAGCAGGATGTTGTGCGCGCATTCGCAGATCGCATGATGGAATTCGACGTCGATCTCGGCTTCGTCGTCGAAGTCGCCGGTGCGATGCGCCTCGTCCATGCGTGCCATGATGCGGTCGAGTAGGGCAAGGTCCTCGGGTGTGGCGCGCCGCGCCGCATATTCGGCGGCTATGCCTTCGATCTCGCGGCGGTATTCCAGATAGTCGGCCACCGCCTTGCGATGCGTCGAGATGAGGTCCGCCACCGGCTTGGTGAACAACTGGCCGATAATGTCGGCGACGTGGGTACCGCCGCCCGGACGTGTCGACAGCAGGCCGCGCCCTTCGAGCGCCTTCAGCGCATCGCGCAGAATGGGCCGCGACACATCGAACTGGCGTGCCAGCTCGCGCTCGCCGGGCAGCCGGTCGCCGGTGCGCAGCACGCCTTCGAGAATTAGGCTTTCGATCTGCTGCACCACCTCGTCGGCGGTGCGCGAATGCTCGATCCTGGAGAAAATGTCGCCCAAAGGAAGCGCCTGGAGAACGGAATGATGTCGCGCAGATTAATGCCTCCGTCGCCAACTGGTCAAATTATTTATCCAATTCGTCTCATCGGGTCGATTTCCGCGTCGCGCCGGCATATCGCCTCGGGCTAAACTTTGCTGTTTACGTCCCTCGCCGATTGCCGCAAGAGGACGCCATTGCACGAAGGGTCGAAACCAGGGGGACCAGACGTGTCGGACGAGACGTCCAATCTTGAATTCCAGCCGCGCAGCCAAGGCAGTGTCCTGGGCTTTCCGGCGCATGAAGGCCGGCCCGGCGCGCTCGGCGAGGTTCATGCCCGCCCGCATCCGCTGGTCGAGAAGCCGCGCGTGCTCGTCCAACTCTCCTTCATGACCGAAGGCGGCTCCGCGGTCGACCATGCCGTGCTTTCGGAACTGTCACGCCGCCTCGGCATCGCCGCGCCCGAGCGTCATGCCCGCCACCACGCCATGAAATGGGGCAAGGGCACGCTGCGCTGGGAGCGGCACACGGAATTCTCGACCTATCTCTGGGAAGGGCCGTTGGCCGAGAACGGCCGGGGGCAAGAGGATTCGCCCTTCGGCAACGGTTTTTCGCCGCCGGGAACCGTCATCTCGGGTATCCGGCTCGAGATCCGCAAATGGACGCAGGCGAACGAGAGGCTGATCGCCGGCTTCGATCCGACCAGCCTCTGTCACTCGCTGGTCGAACGCGGCAGCGCGGCGATCGTCACCGACTTCCGCCAGGACGGCGACGGCATGACCCGCATGCTGGTGCTCGACCGTGGTCTCACTCCGGCCAGCACCGGCGCGCTATCGCAGCGGCTGATCGACATCGAAACCTACCGCACGCTTGCCATGCTCGGCCTGCCGCTGGCGCTCACCTTGTCCGGCCGCGCTCGCCGCATCGAGGACCGCTTGGCGCAGACGACGCTGGAAATGAAGGTCGCCGAGACGCGCGACAACCAGACGCTGCTCGCCGGCCTGACGGAGCTTGCCGCCGAACTGGAGGCTGATGCCGCTTCCAGCCTCTACCGCTTCGGCGCCAGCCGCGCCTATGACGGCATCGTCACGGAAAGGCTGGAGGCGTTGGATGAGGAGCCTGTCCAGGGCTACGACACCTGGGCGGGCTTTCTGCTGCGGCGCATGGCGCCAGCCATGCGCACCTGCCGCTCGGTCGAGGAGCGCCAGGCCAATCTGTCGCGGAAGCTGACCCGTGCCACCACGCTGCTGCGGACCTGGGTCGATGTGGAGGTCGAGAAGCAGAACCGCGACCTGCTCGCCTCGATGAACAACCGCGCCCGCCTGCAACTGCGCCTGCAGCAGACCGTCGAAGGCCTCTCGGTCGCCGCCGTCTCCTATTACGTGGTCGGCCTCATCGGCTATGTCGCCAAGGGCGCATCGGTTTTTGGCCACACCTTCGCGCCGGAGGTCGTCACCGCCTCCTCGGTGCCGTTCGCCGTCCTGCTGGTCTGGTGGGGCGTGCGCAGGGTGCGACGGATGCATTCCGAGCCGGCGAAACATCCGGGCGAATAGTCCGCGCATGCTTCGAACGCAATAGAAATGCAGCGGCAGATTGCCGCTGCGGAAGCTTTGCCCGCGTTCGCCGCCCGGATGCCACCAAAGCAGGGTTTGCAACAAATGCCGCTAGCTGGTAAATCATTTTTACCAGTCGAGTGGAGGAAGCGCCGATGTCCGGCCTTGCCATGCCCAAGCCAGACGCCGGGACGCTGCGCCGGCGCAACGAAATCGTCGCCGACATGCGCATCATCGTGCCGGGCGAGGGCGTGGTCGACGCCGCCAACGAAATGCGAGCCTTCGAAAGCGATGGCCTGACCGCCTACCGGCAAGTGCCACTGATCGTGGTCCTGCCCGAGACGGTGGCGCAGGTCTCGCGCGTGCTGAAATACTGCAACGACCGCAACATTCGCGTCGTGCCGCGCGGATCCGGAACCTCGCTGTCGGGCGGCGCGCTGCCGTTGGAGGACGCGGTGCTGCTCGTCATGAGCAGGTTCAACCGCATCCTCGAGATCGATTATCCCAACCGTATCGTCGTCGCCCAGCCCGGCGTCACCAATCTCGGCATCACCATCGCCGTCGAGCAGGACGGGTTTTACTATGCCCCCGATCCATCCTCCCAGATCGCCTGCTCGATCGGCGGCAACGTGGCGGAGAATTCCGGCGGCGTGCACTGCCTGAAATATGGCCTCACCGCCAACAATGTGCTCGGCATCGAGATGGTGCTGATGAATGGCGAGGTGGTGCGGCTCGGCGGCGGCCACCTGGACGCCGAGGGCTATGATCTGCTCGGCGTCATGACCGGTTCGGAAGGTCTGCTCGGCGTCGTCACCGAGGTCACCGTGCGCATCCTGAGGAAGCCGGAGACGGCGCGCGCCCTGCTGATCGGCTTTCCGACCAGCGAGCAGGGCGGCCAGTGCGTCGCCGACATCATCGGCGCCGGCATCATTCCAGGCGGCATGGAAATGATGGACCGGCCGGCGATCCATGCGGCGGAAGATTTTGTCCATGCCGGCTATCCCCTCGATGTCGAGGCGCTGCTGATCGTCGAGCTCGACGGTCCGAGCGTGGAGGTCGATCATCTCATCACCGCGGTCGAGGCGATCGCCATCCGCAACGGCTCGACTACGTGCCGCATCTCGCAGTCCGAGCAGGAGCGGCTGAGTTTTTGGGCCGGCCGCAAGGCGGCCTTCCCCGCCGTTGGCCGCATCTCGCCCGACTATTACTGCATGGACGGCACGATCCCACGCAAGGAGTTGCCGCGCGTGCTGGCCGGCATGCGCGAGCTGTCGGAAAAATACGGTCTCGGCGTCGCCAATGTCTTTCACGCCGGCGACGGCAATCTGCATCCGCTGATCCTTTACGATGCCAACGTGCCGGGCGAACTCGACAAGGCGGAAAGCTTCGGCGCCGACATTTTGCGGCTTTGCGTCAAGGTCGGTGGCGTGCTCACCGGGGAACATGGCGTCGGGGTCGAGAAGCGCGACCTGATGCCGGAAATGTTCAACCAGGTCGACCTCGATCAGCAAATGCGCGTCAAATGCGCTTTCGACCCCAACCATTTGCTCAATCCCGGAAAGGTGTTCCCGCAACTGCGTCGCTGTGCTGAACTCGGCCGCATGCACGTGCACCGCGGCCAGATGGCATTTCCCGATATTCCGAGGTTTTGAGATGATGGGGCCGCAGAACTCGGGTTCCTCGCCCCCGCAAAGCGGGGGGAGGAATCAGGTGCGAATATGACCACCTTCACCCCCACCACCTCAGATGAAGTCCTCTCCACCGTTGCCTGGGCGGCGGCAGAGGAAATATCGCTCGAAATCCTTGGCCGCGGCTCCAAGCGCGGCATCGGTCGTCCGTTGCAGACCGAGCACACGCTCGACCTGTCGAAACTCTCGGGCGTGACCCTCTATGAGCCCGCCGAACTGGTGCTGTCGGCCAAATCAGGCACGCCGCTGGCCGAGATCGAAAAGCTGCTGGCTGAAAAGGGCCAGCAGCTCGCCTTCGAGCCGATGGACTACGGCCCGTTGCTCGGTGGCGAGCCGGGCAAAGGCACCATTGGCGGCGTGCTCGGCGCCAACCTGTCCGGTCCCCGCCGGCTGAAGGCGGGCGCCGCGCGCGACCATATCCTGGGCATCAATGTCGTTTCCGGCCGGGGCGAAGCCTTCAAGTCGGGCGGCCGCGTGGTCAAGAATGTCACCGGCTACGATCTGTCGAAGCTGATGGCCAACAGCTGGGGTACGCTGGCCGTCTTCACCGACGTCACCTTCAAGGTGCTGCCAGCGGCCGAGACCGAAGTCACGCTCGCCGTTCGTGGCCTGCTCGATGATGCCGCCTGCACCGCCATGGCCTTGGCGCTTGGTTCCAGCGCCGAAGTGTCGAGTGCCGCCCACCTGCCGGAGCGCATCGCCGCGCGTGTTGCCGGCGGCACGCTCGGCAGTGATGCCGCCACGCTGCTGCGCGTCGAGGGCTTTGGTCCTTCCGTCGCCTATCGTATCGCCGCGCTGAGGACACTGCTCGGCAAGGCCGGGCCGCTGGAGGAGATTGCCAGTGAGACCTCCAAGGCAATCTGGCGCGATATGAGGGATTGCCGGCCCTTCGTCGATGGCAGCGAGAAGCCGGTCTGGCGGGTCTCGATGATGCCCGCCCAGGGGCATCAGATGGTTCTGACGCTGCGCATGCAGGCCGCCGTCAGCGCCTTCTACGACTGGCAGGGCGGGCTGGTGTGGCTGCGCATGGAGGAGGGCGATCCCGAAGCCGCTCTGCTGCGCGGGCTTCTGAGGAAACATGGCGGCGGCCATGCGACGCTGGTGCGCGCTACCCCTTCCCATCGGGCGGCTCTGCCGGTGTTCGAGCCGCAGGCGCCGGCATTGGCGGCGCTCAGCCAGCGGCTGAAGCAGGAATTCGACCCGAAGAACATCCTCAATCCCGGCCGCCTGGCCTAGGACATCAGAGATGCAGACCAATTTTTCGCCCGCCCAGCTTGCCGATCCGCATGTCGCGGAGTCCGAAAAGGTCCTGCGCAAATGCGTGCATTGTGGCTTCTGCACCGCCACCTGCCCGACCTATGTGACGCTTGGCAACGAACTCGATTCGCCGCGCGGGCGCATCTATCTGATCAAGGACATGCTGGAGAACGGCCGTCCCGCCGACAAGGAGATCGTCACCCATATCGACCGCTGCCTGTCCTGCCTCGCCTGCATGACCACCTGCCCGTCGGGCGTCAACTACATGCACCTGGTCGACCATGCCCGCGCTCATATCCAGGAAACTTACACGCGGCCGCTGCTCGACCGGCTGACCCGCGCCATGCTGGCCTTCGTGCTGCCTTATCCCCAACGCTTCCGCGCCGCGCTCAAGCTGGCCAGGCTGGGCAAGCCTTTCATCGATCTGTTCGAAAAAATTCCGGCGCTGAAGCCTCTCGGCGCGATGCTCAAGCTCGCACCGGCGTCGATCCCGGCGGCCTCGCCGATGGCCTTGCCGGGCGTCCATGCTGGGCAGGGGACGAAAAAGGGCCGGGTCGCCATCCTTACCGGATGCGCGCAGTCGGTGCTTGATCCCGGCATCAACGACACCACCATCTCGTTGCTGACCCGGCTCGGCGTCGAGGTCGTGGTGCCGCCGGGCGAGGGCTGCTGCGGCGCACTGGTTCATCACATGGGGCGGGAAGAAGCCGCCCTTGCCTCGGCCAGGCAGAATGTCGATGCCTGGACGCGCGCCATCGAGCAAGGCGGGCTCGACGCCATCATCATCACCGCGTCGGGCTGCGGCACGACGATCAAGGATTACGGCTTCATGCTGCGGCTCGATCCGGCCTATGCCGATAAGGCCGCGCGCGTGTCGGGGCTGGCCAAGGATATCACCGAGTATCTGTCCGCCATCGATCTGCCTGAACCGGTGCGCAAGCCGGGCACGGTCGTTGCCTATCACTCAGCCTGCTCCATTCAGCACGGGCAGAAGATCATCCGCCAGCCGAAGGAACTGCTCGCCAAGGCCGGCTTCGTCGTGCGCGAGCCGCGCGAGGGGCACCTCTGTTGCGGCTCGGCCGGCACCTACAACATCCTGCAATCCGAGATTTCGGCCAGGCTGCGCGATCGCAAAGTGAAAAATATCGAGGCGACGGGCGCCTCGATCGTCGCCACCGGCAATATCGGCTGCATCACGCAGATCGCATCCACCGCCAGGATGCCTGTGGTGCATACGATCAAGCTGCTCGACTGGGCTTATGGCGGGCCGAAGCCGGAAGGCGTTCTGGAAGAAAGCTTGGTGGCGGCGGAGTAGGTAGGCCCACCGCTACTCGGCCGCGAGCCTGCCCGCCGTGCCGTAGGTAGCTTCATAAAGCGCGCGCTGGCGGCTGAGCGCCACCATCGTGTTGCGCAGCAGGATCGCCACCGTGATCGGGCCGACGCCGCCTGGCACAGGTGTGATCCAGGAGGCAACCTCGCGTACGCTTTCGGTGTCGACGTCGCCGACAATGCGGCTCGTGCCATCAGGCCCAATTTCGGAATTGATGCCGATATCGATGACGGCCGCCCCTGGTTTCACCATGTCGGCCCTGATCAGCCTGGGCTTGCCAACGGCGACGAACAGCGCGTCGGCGCGCCGCGCATGGGCGGCAACCGAGCGCGTCATGTGATGGCAGACCGTCACGGTCGCGCCTTCGCTCATTAGAAGGAAAGCGATCGGCTTGCCGACGATTTCCGAATGGCCGACGATGACCACTTCAAGCCCCTTGAGATCAAGGCCGGTTTCCTTGAGCAGTTCGACCGAGGCCGCCGCGGTGCAGGGCGCGAGGTCGAGCTGGTTGTAGACGATGTTGCCGATCGAGGCCGGGTGCATGCCCTCGACGTCCTTCAGCGGATGCACGGCCGCCTGCAGCGTCTTGATCGGGATATGCGCGGGAACCGGCCGCTGGATGATGATGCCGGTGACGCGCGGATCGGCATTCAGGCCGTGGATGGCTGCTTCGAGTTCACCTGCGGTGATGGTGGCGGGAAAACGCCGCTCCTCGAAATCGATGCCGGCGAGCTGTGCCTTCGCACGCTGGTTGCGCACATAGACATCGACCGCGTCGGTATCGCCGACGGTGATCGAGATCAGCTTGGGCGGGAAACCCTCAGCCTTGGCAATGGCCGCGTCCTCGCGCACGGCGGCGATGATGCGCTGGGCAACCGGCCCGCCCTTGAGATAGCGGCTGTCGTCGGACGGGGACATAGTTCGAACCTTTGGTGGGGAAATTGTGCACTGCAATAGCAGAGCATGGTCCGGAAATCAGCCCCGAAAACGAAACACCGTGCTTTCGGGGCGACCTGTCGCACCGTGAAACGAAAAGGGCAGCCCGGTTACCCGCGCTGCCCTCTCGTGACTGGCCGCATCCCCACACGGCCCGTCCCCCGTTAACTCGCTGCCAGTCTAAGCACGTCTTCCAAAAGTGCGCTATGACTTGAGGGCAACAGTGCGTCAAAAACTGCTCAACACTGCTTAACCGGCTGATTCGCTATCACTATATCACTTCGACCGTCGTTCCGACATTGACCCGTTCATAGAGGTCGACGACATCCTCGTTGCGCATGCGGATGCAGCCCGACGACACCGCGCCGCCGATCGTCCAGGGCTGGTTAGTGCCGTGGATGCGGTACTCGGTGGTGCCGAGATAAAGCGCGCGCGCGCCGAGCGGGTTTTCCATGCCGCCGGCCAGATAGGTCGGCAGGTAGCGGCCCTTGGCCGCCTCGCGCTTGATCATCTCCGCCGGCGGACGCCAGTCCGGCCAGACGCGCTTGTCGGTGATCTTGTGCGTGCCCGACCATTCGAAGCCGGGCTTGCCGGTGCCGACGCCGTAACGCCGCGCCTTGCCGTTCTTCTCGACCAGATAGAGGAAATTCTGCGTGGTATCGATGACGATGGTGCCCGGCTTCTGGGCGCCTTCATAGGCGACTTCCTGCGGCAGGTAGACCGGATTGATCTGCGGGCGCATGACCATGCGTTTGGCCGGGGCCTGCACGGCGGCCGTCTGCACGCGGTCGGGCTGCGCGGTGCGCTGGCGCGGCTGCGCGGCCTGTCGGTTCTGCCGAACGATACCCGGCGCATGGCCGAGTTGCAGCACCCAGGGCGCGGAAAGGTCGGGGCTCACCATCACCGGCGGTCTGTCGGCATAGCGGTCGCCGGCGGTTGAGGGTGTGACGCCGGCGGCAAACACAGCCACGGCGCCGAGCAAGGGAAACAGAACTCTCTTCATCGGGAACGCACCTTGATCGTCTAATACACCGGGCGAGAACGCTCCCGGCTTGCGCGATCATTGGCGGCGAGCAGCAACCGAAACATGAATCGGAATGCGTAAAATGCGGTTCTGTCAGTAAACCCTTTGGTGTGGTTACCGCCGGGTTCAGGAATCTGGTAAAGCCACGGTAAAGACAGCGTGGAAGCGTGTTAACGGATGGAATTTTCAGGATGAACAATGAAAAAACCGGCCTGCTTGCCGGTCCTGACGGTGTCGCGCGCTGCTTCTGGCATGGCAATCTGCCCGACTATCTGCGTTACCATGATCATGAATGGGGCCGGCCGGTGGCCGACGACCGCAGGCTGTTCGAGAAGATCTGCCTGGAAGGGTTCCAGTCGGGCCTGTCGTGGCTGACCATTCTGCGCAAGCGGGAGAATTTTCGCGAGGCCTTCGCTGGCTTCGACTTCGACAAGGTCGCCACCTTCACCGAACGGGACGTCGAGCGCCTGCTCGGCAATGCCGGCATCATCCGCCATCGCGGCAAGATCGTCTCGACCATCAACAATGCCAAACGCGCCCGCGAAATGGTCGACGAGTTCGGCTCCCTGGCCGCCTGGTTTTGGAAGTTCGAACCCGGCAGGGAGGAACGGCCGCAAACCGTCGACCTCGCCCATCTGCGCGCCAACCCGACCACCGCGGTCTCCGTGCGGATATCGAAGGACCTGAAGAAGCGCGGCTGGACCTTCGTGGGCCCGACCACGGTCTACGCCTTCATGCAGGCCATGGGCATGGTCAACGATCATCTCGAGGGGTGTGTATGCCGCAAGGAGGTCGAGAAGGAACGGAAGGCTTTCAAATGGCCGAAATAGCTACGGGCAGTTCAGGTGCCGTTGGCACCGGCCAGGAACAGCCCGGCGACGATCGCCGCCACGGCAGCCACTGTCGGATAGATCACCAGCAGGCCCGTCACCAAGGCGTCGCGCAGGGAAGGATCCTTGCCGGTGTCGGCCGGTACATCGAACGGTCCGGCCGCCTGGCCAATCATTTTCGGTGCATGAATGCCCGCCGGGCGCAGACGTGCCGGCAATTCACCGGCTTCGCTGTTGGCCTGGAATGTCGTTGCGCTGGTCATGTCCCGAACCCCTTCGTGTCGGTATGCTATGTCGGCCGCGATTGTGTCGGCACGATGCCGGGCTGATGGCGCCATTGTTTCATTTTTGCTGCGTTTTGTTTCAAATATTGGCGCCTCTTCCCTTTTCCCGCAGCGGGAGAAGGCAGAAGTGCCAACCCTTGCCGCACAAAGCTGCTTCGGCTAGGACACGCGCACTCGAAAATAAGTCATCCTTTACCCAGCAAAAAGACTCATCTCATGGCCGACAAATCGGAAAAGACGAAAGCGCGGCTGCCGCGCGGTTTTGCCGACCGCAGCGCCGAGGACATTCGCGCCGTCGAGAAGATGATGGCGACGATCCGCTCGGTTTATGAGCTCTACGGCTTCGAACCGGCCGACCAGCCGCTGATCGAATATACCGATGCGTTGGGCAAATTCCTGCCCGACCAGGACCGGCCGAATGAAGGCGTGTTCTCTTTCCAGGACGACGACGACCAGTGGCTGTCGCTGCGCTACGACCTGACCGCGCCGACCGCGCGCTTCGTCGCCGAAAATTTCGAACGCCTGCCAAAACCCTATCGCAGCTACCGTTCCGGCTGGGTGTTTCGCAACGAAAAGCCCGGCCCTGGCCGCTTTCGCCAGTTCATGCAGTTCGACGCCGATACGATCGGCACGCCAGGCGTGGCGGCGGACGCGGAGATGGCGATGATGATGGCCGACGTCATGGAAGCGCTCGGTATCAAGCGCGGCGACTACGTCATTCGCGTCAACAACCGCAAGGTGCTGGACGGCGTGCTGGAGGCGATCGGACTTGGCGGTGACGAGAATGTCGGGCGCAGGCTGACGGTGCTGCGTGCCATCGACAAGCTCGACAAGCTCGGGCCGGAAGGTGTGCGCGACCTGCTCGGCAACGGCCGTCTGGACGAGAGCGGCGATTTTACCAAGGGCGCAGGATTGGCCGAGCAGCAGGTCGATCAGGTTTTGCAATATCTGCAAATGGCGCAGATCGGAGAGCGGGGGACGCTCGCCATGATTGACCAAATATTCCCGGAAAACGACAAGCTCGTTCAGGGATTTTCAGAACTGGCCGAGGTCAAGGAATTGTTGGTGGCTGGTGGATATGACGATTCCAGAGTGAGGATCGATTTTTCCGTCGTGCGCGGCCTCGAATATTACACCGGCCCGGTCTACGAGGCCGAGCTCCTGGCCGAAATCCCCAATGAGGACGGCCAGATCGTGCGCTTCGGCTCGGTCGGCGGCGGTGGCCGCTATGACGGCCTGGTCTCTCGCTTCCGTGGCGAGCCGGTGCCGGCGACCGGTTTTTCCATCGGCGTCTCCCGGCTGATGACGGCGCTGAAAAACCTCGGCAAGCTCGACAGCGCCGACGTGATCGCGCCGGTTGTCGTGCTGGTCATGGACAAGGACACGGAAAGTCTCGGCCGCTACCAGAAGATGGTCTCGCAATTGCGTACCGCGGGCATCCGCTCCGAAATGTATCTCGGCGGCGCCGGCATGAAGGCGCAGCTCAAATATGCTGACCGGCGCGGTTGTCCCATCGCCGTCATCCAGGGCGGCGACGAGCGCGCCAAAGGCGAATTGCAGATCAAGGACCTGATCGAAGGCGCCCGCATGTCCGCCGAGATCACCGACAATGCCGAATGGCGCGCCGCGCGCCCCGCGCAGGTGACGGTGGCGGAAAGCGAACTGGTCGCCGAGGTGCAGAAGATTTTGGTGGCGCAGGCCGCCGATCGCGCGAAGGGTGGCGTTTGAACACCCCCCTCTGTCCTGCCGGACATCTCCCCCGCAAGGGGGGAGATCGGATGTCGCGCATGCCTTCGCCAACCACCGGCGTTGCAGAAAAGGCTCCGCACTGTCCATGACCTCCCGCTACCCCGCCATATCAGCCGACATCACCACACTCTTCGCTGCGCGCAACACACATGCCGTCGAAGTCGCGGTGCTGCAGCCGGCCGATCCGTTCCTCGACATGGCCGGCGAGGATCTGCGCCGGCGCATTTTCCTCACCGAAAGCGAGACCGGGCAGACGCTCTGCCTGCGGCCCGAATTCACCATTCCCGTCTGCCTCGACCACATAGCCAGCCAGGCCGGCACGCCGCGCCGCTATTCCTATCTCGGCGAAGTGTTTCGCCAGCGCCGCGAGGGCGGCAATGAGTTCTTCCAGGCCGGCATCGAGGATCTCGGCGACCGCGACACGGCCGAAGCCGATGCCCGCTCGGTCGCCGACGCGCATGCGTTGCTGTCGCTGGTGCTGGCCGGCCAGTCGCTGGCGATCACGCTCGGTGACCAGGGCATGTTCGAGGCGGTGCTGGCGGCCCTTGGCCTGCCGCGCGGCTGGCGCATGCGGCTGGCCCGCGCCTTCGGCTCGGCGCCTATGCTGGAGGCCGCACTCGCCGATCTCGCCAACCCGCCGCGCAACAGCCAGCTCTCCGGGCCGGTCGCGGCGCTTGTCCTCGATGGCGATCTGGATCGTCTTTCCCAGCATATTGCCGGCGGCATGGAGGAAGCCGGCCTGTCGGCATCGGCCGGTCGCGCGCCGTCGGATATCGCGCGGCGGCTGATCGAGAAAGCCGAGTTGCGCAGCGTGCGGCTGTCGAACGAGGCCTTCGCTGCCCTGAAGAATTTTCTGGCGATCGACGTGCCGCTCGATGGCGCAGCCCAGGCATTGGAAACCTTCGCCGCCGGCGCCGGACTTTCGCTGGGCGCCGCGCTGGAAAAATTCTCGGCCCGCGCCAAGGCGATCGAGGCGCATGGCTTGCCCTCGGGAAAAATCCGCTACGACGCCGCTTTCGGCCGTCCGCTCGATTATTACACGGGTGTGGTCTTCGAAATCGCGGTCGCCAATGGCGAGCGTCCCCTCGCCGGTGGCGGGCGCTATGACAGGTTGCTGACGCTGCTCGGCGCCAAGACCGCGATCCCTGGTGTCGGCTTCTCGGTGTGGCTCGACCGCATCGAGGCGTTGCGGGGGGCGGCATCATGATCACACTGGCGATCCCGTCGAAGGGCAGGCTCAAGGAGCAGGCCCTGGAGGTGCTGGCCAAGGCTGGCCTCGCCGTCAGCCTGCCCGGCGACGAGCGCAAATATCACGCCCGCGTCGAGGGCCTGGACAATGTCGAAGTGGTTTTCCTGTCGGCCTCCGAAATATCGGGCGAAATAGGCCAGGGCGCGGTCGATCTCGGTATTACCGGTGAGGACCTTGTGCGGGAAAATCTCGCCGACTGGGAAGCGCGGGCAGAGATCGTCGCCCGCCTCGGCTTCGGCCATGCCGATGTCGTGGTCGCGGTGCCTGAGATCTGGCTCGATGTCGATACCATGGCCGATCTCGACGACGTTGCAGCCGATTTCCGCCAGCGTCATGGCCGGCGGCTCAGGATCGCCACCAAATACTGGCGGCTGACGCAGCAGTTCTTTTCGCTCAAACACGGTATCCAGGTCTATCGCATCGTCGAGAGCCTCGGCGCCACCGAGGGCGCGCCGGCGGCCGGCCTTGCCGACGTCATCGTCGACATCACCAGCACGGGCTCGACGCTGCGCGCCAACCATCTCAAGGTGCTGGGCGATGGCGTCGTGCTGGAGTCGCAGGCCTGCCTTGTGGCCTCGAGGAAGACACGTGCCGCGGTCGACGAAGCCGTCTTGCGCGACATCGTCGCGAAAATGGCGGCAGCGATCGCATAGCGATCCTTCAGGGAGGGGGCTCCAGTACCATCGACGGGATTTCCAGCATCCCGGCAGGCTGATAGGTTCGGCCAGTCTTGGAGGAGACAGCGATGCCGGTCAATCTCGACGAGCTGAAGAACGCCACCAATCTGCGCGGCCGAGGCGCGCGTGCTGGCGGCGTCTTTATCGCGCCCGTGGATGGCAGGGCGCATGTCTCGGGCGATCGCGGCGTGCCGCTGCTCGACAAGACCATTCCAGCACTTTTCTCCGACACCGTCAGCAAACACGGCACGCTCGATGCCGCCGTCTTTGTCGGCCAGGACAAGCGCTTCACCTGGAGCGAACTGTCGGACACGGTGGATGCGCTGGCCGCCGGCTTCCTGGCACTTGGTCTCCAGAAGGGCGACCGGGTCGGCATCTGGTCACCCAACCGGTGGGAATGGCTGGTGACGCAGTTCGCCACCGCCCGCATCGGCCTGATCCTGGTCAACATCAATCCCGCCTACCGGCTGACCGAACTGGAATATGCGCTCAACAAGGTCGGCTGCAAGGCCTTGGTGACGGCGGCCAACTTCAAGACGTCGGACTATCTCGGCATGATCGAGACGCTGGCGCCGGAGATCGCCACGGCAACACCGGGCAAACTGAAGGCCAGCAAGTTGCCGGCGCTCAGGATCGTCATCCGCATGGGCGAGGAGAACTCGCCAGGCATGTTCAATTTCGGCGATGTGCTGGCCATGGCTGGGCGCGACGAGCATGACAGTCTTGACCGCATCTCGGAGGGGTTGAAGCCGGGCGATGCGATCAACATCCAGTTCACCTCGGGCACGACAGGGGCACCCAAGGGCGCGACGCTCACCCATCTGAACATCGTCAACAACGGCAATTTCGTCACCTCGGCCATCAAGCTCACCGTCGAAGACCGGCTCTGCATCCCTGTGCCGCTCTATCATTGCTTCGGGATGTCGATGGGCACGATGGGTTGCGTGTCGAAGGGCGCGACCATGGTTTTCCCGTGCGAAGGCTTCGATCCCGGACTGACGTTGAAAGCCGTGTCGCAGGAACGCTGCACCGGCCTCTATGGCGTGCCGACCATGTTCGTCGGCATGCTCGACCATCCGGACTTTTCATCCTTCGATCTGTCCAGCCTGCGCACCGGCATCATGGCCGGTTCGCCATGCCCGATCGAGGTGATGAAGAAGGTGGTGTCGCTGATGCATATGGCGCAAGTGACCATCGCCTACGGCATGACCGAGACCAGTCCGGTCTCGTTCCAGAGCAGCGTTGACGATCCCCTGGAAAAGCGCGTCTCGACGGTCGGGCGCATCCATCCGCATGTCGAGGTCAAGGCCATCGACGCCGATGGCGCCACGATTGCGGTCGGCGCGCCGGGCGAGCTTTGCACGCGCGGCTATTCAGTGATGAAGGGGTATTGGGACGACGACGAAAAGACCCGCGAGGCGATCGATAGCGATGGCTGGATGCACACCGGCGACCTCGCCACCATCGACGCCGAGGGCTATTGCAACATTGTCGGCCGCGTCAAGGACATGGTCATCCGTGGCGGCGAGAACGTCTATCCCAGAGAGGTCGAGGAATTCCTCTACCGCCATCCCAAAGTGCGGGAAGTCCAGGTCTTCGGCATTCCCGACGCCAAATATGGCGAGGAGTTGTGCGCCTGGATCGTGCTCAAGCCCGGCCAGATCGCCACCGAACAGGAGATCAAGGCATTCTGCGCCGGCCAGATCGCCCACTACAAGGTGCCGCGCCACATCCGCTTCCGCACCGAATTGCCGATGACGGTGACCGGCAAGCCGCAGAAATTCCTGATGCGTCAGGCGATGGTGGAAGAGCTGGGACTGGTGACGCAAAAGACGGCGTGAGGCCGGATCAGCTGCGTCGCACCAGCGCGCTGACGCTGTCGAGCAGCATCTTTTGGTCGCCGACCCAGAACCAGTGGTCGTCGCCGTCGACCTCGATGAACCGCGCGCTGGGAATCCTGGCCGCGAGGAACCGCCCGGCCTCGATGCGCACGGCGCGGTCGCCGGAACGGTGGAGGACCATCGTCGGGGCGGAGACTTTTGCCAGGAGGTGACGGACATCGGCGTCCCGTAATGCCTCGAGCAGGCCCGCGACCGCGCCCGGGCTGGAGGCCGCCCTGAGCAATCCGGCCCACCAAGTCCTTGCCTGACGGTCGCGAGCGAGGCTTGGGGCGAAGGTTTCGATTTCCGCCGGGCCACCCCAGCCCGCGAGCAGGCGTTGCTTCCAAAGATCATACTGGGCGACGGTCAAGGCGTAGGGATAGTCAGGCGCGCGGCTGCCTTTCGCAAGCGAGCCCCACAGGATAAGGCCTGTCAGCCGATCGGGATGCTCGACCGCAAAACGGATACAGCCCGGCCCACCCTCCGACGCGCCGACGAGCAAAGCCCGGCGGCTGCCGGCCGCATTCATGACCGCCAGAATATCCTGCGCCGTCGCCTCAACTGTGGGACGGGCACCCACGCGGTCGGAAAGCCCCATGCCGCGCCGGTCGAAGAGGATCAGGCGACCCAGGCGCGAAATCGCGGTCAGCCAGGCGCGGCAGCCCGGGTCTTCCCAGATACGCTCGACATGCGAAATAAAGCCGGGAACGAGCACGATGTCCGTCGGGCCGCTACCGACGATCTGGTACGCGATGTGGATGCCGTCGACCGCGACATAGCGCGTTCTGGGCACGTCCAAGGTGGTGTCCTGAGTTGGCTCGCGCAGCATGGCCAGCGTGGCGGGGTTCGGCGCTACGCCGAGTTCGTCCCGCAACAGCCGGATGCACGTCTCGATCTGACGCTCCGCCGCCGCCCTGTCGCCTGCCGCCAGGTAGGCACGGATCAAGTGGCGGTGCGCGCTTTCGCTCAGGGGGTCGAGTGCCGCCAGCCGCGTCGCATGAACGATCGCGCCGCGCGGCTCGCCGCCGGCGATCTTGGCTTCGACGAGCCGCTCCAGCGTTTGCACCAAGCGGCCGCGCAAGGTCTCCCGCCGGAAGAAGACCCATTCTTCGAATTCCGGACAGTCCGGCAGCGAGAAGCCGGCGAGATAGTCGACTTTGTAGATATCGGCTGCGGCGTCGAGAGAGCCGGAATTGCAGGCATCCTCGAAAACCCTGGTGTCGATCTCGGCGGACAATGCTGGGTGCAGGCTGAGGGAGCCGCCTGTGGCGGCGATGATCTCACTGCCGAACGCGATGCGGATTTTATAGAGTGTCCGCCGAAGGCGGGCGCGTGCGGCCTGATCGTCGGTCTCGGGCCACAAAAGCGTGGCGGCGACCTCGCGCGCCACCGGCCCGCTGGCCTCGGCGATATAGATGAGGAGGGCTGCCGCCTTGCGCAGGGCGAGGTCCACCCGCCGGCCGTTCAAGCGGAACTCCGGAAAACCCAGAAATCGGAATTCCAATCGCTCCATCGATCCGACCACCGCCATCCAGGGACGTTGAGGGGACGCCGGCCTTCTATCCATCCCCACGACGTCGGGCCGATCGGGCCCGATCATGAGACTCCCTTGGGGCGAGAAATGTCACTGGTCAATACTCCCATCCACCATTGCACATCAGGGCCCGTTGCCGGCGGAGGCATCCCTTCCGGTGCCGCCAGCACCCGGCTAGGAGGCTGAAGCATGTGCCAATCCTGTCTTTCCTGGTACGCGCGTTGCATTGCTCCCTACCTCGTCCACGCCGGCTGTTCGGCCAGCGCCTTCGCACATATGCGAAGGCGCTTGATCCCGCGGGCGGGGGGCGTTGTGGTCGAGGTCGGTTTCGGGTCGGGCCTGAACCTTCCCTATTACGACGCCGGCAGGGTGAAACGGGTGGTCGGCGTCGATCCCGACGGCACGATGCTGGGTCTGACCGAACCGAAGACCCGTTCCTTGCCATTCGATGTCGACTGTATCCGGGCCAGCGGTGAAAGACTGCCCTTGACCGACAGCTTCGCCGACACGGTTGTCGTCACCTATGCCTTCTGCACCATTCCGGACCCTGAGGTGGCGCTGACCGAGATCCGGCGCATCCTGAAGCCCACGGGCCGGTTGATCTTCATCGAGCACGGCCAGGCCGAAGGGCCGCGTTGCCGCCGGTGGCAGGAGCATCTGAATCGGCTGTGGGGCCGGCTCGCCGGCGGCTGCCATCTCAACCGCGACCCATTGCAGCTGATCCGGGCGGCGGGCTTCCATATCGTCGAAGCGGAGCGTGATCGGTTTCGGATACCCTTCTGGCAGTTGGGAAGTCACCATGCCGGCATCGCGATACCCTGACAGGTTGACGTCGTCGGTTCCGCATCTCCGATGGCCCTGCGCCGAGCCCGGCTCTCGCACGCGCGAACGGTCCGGTGCGGGGTTGTTCGCTTCTCACGCCACCAGCATCACCGCACCGAGGCCCCGGATGATCTTCGCCAGTTCGACGCATTCGCCGTGCCGCGCATTGTTGCGCCGCCAGGCTAGGCAGATCATGCGCTGCGGCATCGGTTCCTGGAACGGCACGATCTTGAGATCGGGGATAGTGCCGGCAGGGCCCGCCGCCATTTCGGGGATGAGAGTGACGCCGAGCCCGTGCGCCACCATCTGCAAAAGCGTGGTCAGGCTGGTCGCGCCATAGCTTGCCATTGCCACCGGCCGCACATTGCCGCAGACGGCCAGCGCCTGTTCGCGCAGGCAATGGCCTTCTTCCAGCAGCATCAGTCTTTCCAGCGCCGGGCTCTCAGGCGGAACCGGCGGCGAGGCAAAGGCCGGATCGCCTGATGGCACGGCCAGGAAGAACCGGTCGGGAAACAGCGCTTCGGTGATCAGCCCGGGATGGTCGAGCGGAAGCGCGGCGATGAAGGCATCAAGTTTTCGCGATGCGGTGTCCTCGACCAGGGAGGTGGTGACCGCCTCGCGCAGTTCGAGCAGCAGGGCCGGGAAATGCTTCTTCAGTTCGGGCAAGGCCCGCGGCAGGAGATAGGGCGCGACGGTCGGGATGATGCCCAACCGGAAGCGTCCCTCCATGGCGGTGCGGCCGCGCCGGGCCGTCGTTTCCACGTCACGTATGTCAGCCAGGATGCGCTCGATGCGTGGCAACAGGGCGACCGCTTCGTCCGTCATGCGCACCGACTTGCCACCGCGTTCGAACAGCCGGCAGTTCAGCCGTTGCTCCATTTCTGCGATCTGGGAGGACAGCGCCGGCTGGCTGACACCTGCAAATTTCGCCGCACGCCCGAAATGCAGCGTCTGCGCCAGCGCGTCGAAATAATGCATCTGGCGAACTGTTAATCCGATCATGCAGTCAAGCCTATCATAAGAAAATCCTATCGAAATAAACAGGAAAGGCAATTTGTTTTTATCGTCAGTGTGGCCTAGTCTGGGGTGGTTCCAGATTGGCGCGGGCCGCTGGCCGCCCCCAAAATCTCGGCAAAAATCAACCTCGGCAAAATCAAACCTCGGCAAAATTGGAGTGAGAGATGGACGCGAAAACCGACGACAACAGCGCGGGCAAATGCCCTGTTGCGCATGGATCCGCCGGCCGGACCAACCGTGACTGGTGGCCGAACCAGCTTGACCTCGGCGTTCTCCACCAGCAGTCGAACCTGTCGGACCCGATGGGCGAGGACTTCGATTATGCCAAGGAATTCGCGAGTCTCGACCTCGATGCGGTGGTCAAGGACCTGCATAAGGTCATGACGGATTCGCAGGACTGGTGGCCGGCCGACTTCGGCCATTATGGGCCGCTCTTCATCCGCATGGCCTGGCACAGCGCCGGCACCTATCGCATCGGCGACGGTCGCGGCGGGGCCGGAGCGGGCCAGCAGCGTTTCGCGCCGCTGAACAGCTGGCCTGACAACGCCAATCTTGACAAGGCGCGCCGGCTGCTGTGGCCGGTCAAGCAGAAATACGGCCGCAAGATTTCCTGGGCCGACCTGTTGATCCTCACCGGCAACGTCGCGCTGGAATCGATGGGCTTCAAGACCTTCGGCTTCGCCGGTGGCCGCGCCGACGTTTGGGAGCCGGAGCAGGACGTCGACTGGGGCTCCGAGACCAAGTGGCTTGGCGACGAGCGCTATTCGGGCGACCGAGAGCTTCGTGGCCATCTCGGCGCCGTGCAGATGGGCTTGATCTACGTCAACCCGGAAGGCCCAAACGGCAAGCCGGACCCGATTGCCGCCGCGCGCGACATCCGCGAAACCTTCGCTCGCATGGCGATGAACGACGAGGAAACCGTGGCGCTGATCGCCGGCGGCCACACCTTTGGCAAGACCCATGGCGCCGGTGATGCCTCGCTGGTAGGGGCCGAGCCGGAAGGCGCCGGCATAGAGGCGCAGGGCCTCGGCTGGTCGAGCAAGTATGCGTCGGGCATTGCCGGCGATGCCATCACCTCGGGCCTCGAAGTCACCTGGACAACGACGCCTACCAAGTGGAGCAACAACTTCTTCGACAACCTGTTCAACTACGAATGGGAAGTGACAAAGAGCCCGGCAGGCGCCCATCAGTGGACGCCGAAGGGTGGCGCCGGTGCCGGCACGGTGCCCGATGCGCACGACCCTTCAAAGCGTCGCGCGCCGGCCATGCTGACCACCGACCTCGCGCTGCGGGCCGACCCGGCCTACGAGAAGATCTCACGGCGTTTCCACGAACATCCGGATCAGTTCGCCGATGCCTTTGCCCGCGCCTGGTTCAAGCTGACCCACCGCGACATGGGCCCGGTCGTTCGCTATCTCGGCCCGTTGGTGCCGAAGGAAAAGCTGATCTGGCAGGATCCGATCCCGGCGGTCGACCATGAACTGGTCAGCGACCAGGACATCGCATCGCTGAAGGCCAAGATCCTGGCCTCCGGCCTGTCGGTTTCCGAACTGGTCTCGACGGCCTGGGCCTCGGCTTCGACCTTCCGCAACTCCGACAAGCGCGGCGGCGCCAACGGTGCCCGCATCCGGCTGGCACCGCAGAAGGACTGGGACGTCAACCAGCCGGCCGAGCTAGTGAAGGTGCTTGCCAAGCTCGAAGGCATTCAGAAGGAGTTCAACGCTGGCGGCAAGAAGGTCTCGCTTGCCGACCTGATCGTGCTCGGTGGTGTCGCGGCCGTCGAGAAGGCTGCGAAGGATGGCGGCAACGACGTGAAGGTGCCGTTCACGCCCGGCCGCATGGATGCCTCGCAGGAGCAGACGGATGTCCACTCTTTTGCCGCTCTCGAGCCGAAAGTCGACGGCTTCCGCAACTATGTCAGAGGCAAGCAGCCCATGTCGGTCGAAGCCATGCTGGTCGACCGGGCGCAGTTGCTGGGCCTGTCGGCGCCGGAGCTGACGGTGCTTGTTGGCGGCCTGCGGGTGCTCGGCGCTAACACCGGCCAGTCAAAGCATGGCGTGTTCACCGACAGGCCGGGTAAGCTGACCAACGACTTCTTCGTCAACCTGCTCAGCATGAGCACGGTGTGGGATCCGGCTGCCGGCTCCGAGCCGGGCGCGGAAGAGATCTACGAGGCGCGCGACCGCAGGACCAAGGCCGTCAAGTGGACCGGCACCCGCGCCGATCTGATCTTCGGCTCGCATGCGCAGCTGCGTGCCTTGGCCGAAGTCTACGGATCGGCGGACGCCGGGCAGAAATTCGCCCGGGATTTCGTCGCGGCATGGACCAAGGTGATGAACGCCGACCGGTTTGATATCGCTGCCTGATCCGAACTCAAAGTCGTACAAAAAAAGGCGCGGGCCGTAGCCCGCGCCTTTTGCATTCAAGCTCCGGCAATCAATCCTTCTCGAAAATACGCGCCTTGGCGACGACTCCGGCAATGGCGCCGCCGATCAACGGCGCGACGATGAACAGCCAGAGCTGGCTGAGTGCGGCACCGCCGGTGAACAGCGCCGGACCGATGGAGCGCGCCGGATTGACCGAGGTGCCGGTGACCGGGATCATGGCGAAGTGAATGCCGGCCAGCGTCAAGCCGATGACCAGACCGGCAAAAGCCGTCGAGTGCTTTTCAGCGGTAACGCCGAGGATTACCGTGACGAAGGTGAAGGTGCCGATCAGCTCCCACAGGAACGCCGAGCTCATGCCCCATTTCGTCTCGTCCCAGCCATTCGCGCCGAAGCCGCCTGCGTGGCCGCCGGTCTGGCCGGAAACGATGATCCACAGTGCCAGCGAGGCAATGATGGCGCCAATGATCTGCGCGATCCAATAGGGGATGACGTCCTTGGCCGGCAGCCGGCCGGCAAGGAAGACGCCGAGTGTCACCGCCGGATTGAGATGCGCGCCCGAAATCGGGCCGATCGCATAGGCCGCCGCGATGAGGCCGATGCCGAATGCTAGGCCGATGCCTTCCTGGCCAAGCGGCAGCGCGCCGCCGAAGCCGCCCGTCACCACGGACGCCGTACCGATGAATACCAACAGAAATGTGCCTAGAACTTCCGCCAGATAAGTCTTCATTGCCCTCTCCTCGTGACGATCCGCCGGTCCACGGTTTCCGCGCCGCGAATCATGGCGGCAAGAGTATTCCCAACCGAAAAACTTGGAAAGCAGAGCTGTAGCACCATATGCCGTCCTTGCGGGCGCCAGTTAAGAACATTAGAAATCTTGCATTTACTGGTTTGCCTACTGCTAACCGCCGTGAAGATTTACTGATCGGACAGGTTTGCCGACCATGGCCAGCTTGCACTCGCGGCGAGACCGAGCGGGGTTCAATCTGGACGTGAAAGGCTCTAAGAGCAGACCGAGATAATGTGCTCGATTTGATGGAATGACGAATGCGACTGGGCGGACGGCTGGCTGCGGCTATCGAAGTGCTGGAGGACATTGGCCGGCGTCACCGGCCGGTGGCCGACGCGCTGAAGGATTGGGGCCTGTCACATCGCTTCGCCGGCGGTGGTGATCGCGCCGCGATCGGCAACATCGTCTACGACGCGCTGCGCCACAAGCGCTCTGCCGGCTGGTTGCTGGGCGAAGACACGCCGCGCGCCATCGGCTTCGGGGCGCTGTTGCTCGAATGGAACCAGACGGGGCAGTCGCTCAACGCCGCGCTCGAAGACGACAAGTTCGCGCCGCCGCTGCTCAGCGCCACGGAACTCCAGGCAATCGCGGAACGCCGGCTTGCCGACGCGCCGCCCGCGGTTCGCGCCGACATACCCGATTGGTGCGAACCGCTTTTCGAACGGGCCTTTGGCCGGACATGGATCGAGGAGGGCGCCGCGCTGGCCACGCGTCCGCCGCTCGACATCCGGGTCAACACGCTTCAAGCCGATCGCGTCAAGGTCTTGGCCGAACTGGAGCAGACCGGTGCCAGTGTCGCACGGATCGCACCCTACGGTATCCGCATCCCGCCGATCGACGGTGATGGCCGACACCCGAACGTGCAGGCCGAGCCGGCCTTCCAGAAAGGCTGGTTCGAAGTCCAGGACGAGGGGTCGCAAATTGCGGCAGCGCTTGCCGGCGCGACGGCCGGCATGCAGGTGCTTGACTTCTGCGCCGGCGCCGGCGGCAAGACGCTGGCGCTGTCGGCGGCGATGGACAATCACGGCCAGATCTTTGCCTATGATGCCGAAAAGGCGCGGCTGGCGCCAATCTTCGACCGCATCCGCCGCTCGGAAAATCGCAATGTGCAGGTCGCCACCAAGCCCGCCGAGCTTGCCCCGCTGGTCGGCCACATGGACATCGTGCTGGTCGATGCCCCCTGCACCGGCAGCGGTACCTGGCGGCGGCGTCCCGATGCCAAATGGCGGCTGACACAGAGACAGCTCGACGCCCGCAAAGGCGAGCAGGCGACGATCCTCGATGCCGCCAGGATGTATGTCAAACCCGGCGGCCTGCTGGTCTATATCACCTGCTCGGTATTCGATGAGGAGAATGGCGAGCAGGTCATGGCGTTTCGTGAGCGCAGCAGCGGCTTTGCCCCGGTCGATCACCGCGCTCTCTGGGACGGCCGTTTTCCGGGCCACCAAGCAGCGGCGCGGATCGGCGCTGGCGGCGATATTTCCCTGTCGCCGGCGCTGAGCGGCACTGATGGGTTCTATTTCTGCGCGCTGCGCCGGACCAACTGAGCCCTGCCGCATCCGCCGGCAGTTCGCGGCCACTCGGCCGGTGACGGCCTACGAGACCAATTGTTGCAGTGCAGCAATTGAGATTGCCTGCCGCCGATCCCTCTGCAATAAGCCTTGCCAAACAAACGAAGGCAACGGCGATGGCAGCGAAGATCGTACCGGCTCCAGACTATGAAGATCGCGTCAGGGCGTCCTTTGCACGCCAGCAGGCGATGGCGACGATCGGCGCCGAATTGACTTTGGTGACACCCGGCATAATCGAGATCGAGATGCCCTATTCGGCGGCGCTGACCCAGCAGCATGGCTTCCTGCATGCAGGCGTCATTTCGACGGCGCTGGACTCGGCTTGCGGCTATGCGGCATTCTCGCTCATGCCTGAGAATTCCGGCGTGCTGACCATCGAATTCAAGGTCAACCTTCTGGCGCCGGGCCGGGGCGAGCGCTTTCTGTTCCGCGGTTCGGTGACCAAACCCGGCCGCACCATCATCGTTGCCGACGGCCAGGCCTATGCCTTCGCCGCCGACGGCGAGGCCAAGCTGATCGCCACCATGACCGGCACGATGATGACGATGGTTGGTCGCGACGGTATCGCGGGGTGAGGAGAGGTCTGCGCAGCGGGCGAACCCCCCCTGAATGGGCTTTTCGTCCGACGAACGCACGGAGCCATAGCGAAGGGCCGGCAGGCAGCGAGGGCACGTTGCCTCCTTTCCCTTCCGTGGTCGCAACAAATGGGGGTCAGGGTCGTCATGACCGTTGAAGTGGCACGTCTGTCGGGCAAATCCGTTCTCTTCGTCATGGCGGTCGAGGCTGAATACGGCCCGCACCTGAAAAACCTGTTCACGCCGCTGATGACCGGAGTCGGTCCGGTCGAGGCCGGCGTCAGGCTGGGCGCCGAGCTCGCGGCGTTGAAGGCCGAAGGAGCGCTTCCGGACTTGGTCGTTTCGCTGGGCTCGGCCGGCAGCCGCAAGCTGGAACAGGCTGAAATCTACCAGGCAGCTTCGGTGAGCTATCGCGACATGGACGCTTCGCCGCTCGGCTTCGAGAAGGGCGCGACGCCTTTCCTCGACCTGCCGGTGACGGTGCCACTGCCTCTCGTTATTCCAGGTATCAGAAGCGCCACGCTCTCGACCGGCGGCGCGATCGTCACCGGTGCCGCTTATGACGTGATCGACGCCGATATGGTCGACATGGAGACCTTCGCCTGCCTGCGCGCCTGCCACTTGTTCGGCGTGCCGCTGATCGGCCTGCGCGGCATTTCCGACGGCTCGGCCGATCTGCGCCATGTCAACGACTGGACGGAATATCTGCACGTCATCGACGAGAAGCTGGCCGTGGCGATCGAGTCGCTCGAACGGGCGATCGGTGGCGGCCTGCTCGAGGGCTGACTGTTCTTCGGATCAAGCGGCCAGGCGCTGCGGATCGCCGAAATCGATGCGTGAGACGCGTCCGCGCACGGCGCCTGTCGCGTCGATATAATCGATCGCTCCCGGTGTATGATCGAGTTTCCACGCGCCGGCGGGGCCGTCTTTCCATTCGACCTTGTAGCCGTCGTCCAGCAGCGCCCAAAGTCCGTGCAAGCGTGTGCCGTCCGGTAGGAGCATGTGCGCCCGATCTTCAGTTTCATAGTGGACGAAGGCGTGCTTGCCGCCCATGTCGATGACATGCGTGGTTCCGACCATGATAATGGCCAGCGTGTCCCTGTTCAGTATCGTCATTATACCTGTCCATGGGTTCGCGTTTCGAAAGAGCCTCGACGGGATGAATATCGTCAAGTATCTTGACTATATGGAGTCTGGAATAAATGGTCAAGCAGCTTGACGAAAAAACCGAAGCGTCGCCGGATCATGTCGGCTGGCGGCTATGGCAGGCGAGCCGTGCCTGGCAGGTGGAATTTGCTGCCGCCATGCGGTCCGCCGGCCACGCCTGGTTCAGCGAGGCGCGCGCCGGGCTGCTCGGGCACATCCCCCGCAACGGCACGCACCAGTCGGCATTGATCGAGCGCGCGGCCACCTCCAAGCAAGCGGTTCAGCAATTGCTCGACGGTCTGGAGGCGGAAGGCGTGCTGGAGCGGTTGCCCGATCCACGGGACGGGCGCGGCAAGCTTGTGCGCTATACCCGCAAGGGTCTGGATGCCTTGCGCGACGGCGACCGCATCAAGCTTCAGATCGAGCGCGGCTATATCGACCGCATCGGCGAGCAGCGATTCGCAGCGCTTATGGACGCCTTGCGCACACTTGACGCGGCGCGGGGCGACGCATCGGCAGGAGCATCGGGGCCGAAGTGAGCGGCGCGACCGCGCAACCCATTGCGCCGACTCGTTTCTTTCTCTAAAGGCTCGCCATGACGACAGCCAACCACACCGACACCGTCCTGATTGTCGATTTCGGCAGCCAGTTTACCCAACTCATCGCCCGCCGCATCCGCGAGGCCGGCGTGTTTTCCGAGATCGTGCCGTTCCAGTCGGCCGAAGCCGCGTTCAAGCGCATCAATCCGAAGGCTGTGATCCTGTCCGGCGGCCCCGCCTCGACATCGGACATCGGCAGCCCGCGCGCGCCACAGATCGTCTTCGACGCCGGTGTGCCGGTGCTTGGCATCTGCTACGGCCAGATGGCCATGTGCGTGCAGATGGGCGGCGTCGCCGAAAGCTCCAACCATCGCGAATTCGGCCGCGCCTTCGTCGAGATCGAGAAGGACAGTCCGCTGTTCGAAGGGCTTTGGGCGACCGGCCAGCGCCATCAGGTATGGATGAGCCATGGCGATCGCGTCATCGCCTTGCCGCCGGGCTTCGAGGTGTTCGGCAAATCGGAAAGCTCGCCTTTCGCCATCTTCGGCAATGTCGAGCGCAGGATGTACGGCATCATGTTCCACCCGGAGGTGGTGCACACACCCGACGGCGCCCGGCTGCTCAGGAATTTCGTCCACAACATCGCCGGCATCGAAGGCGACTGGACGATGCGCGCCTATCGCGAACACGCGGTCGAGGCGATCCGCAAGCAGGTCGGCAAGGGCAAGGTCATCTGCGCGCTGTCGGGCGGCGTGGATTCCTCGGTCGCCGCCCTTCTGATCCACGAGGCGGTCGGCGACCAGCTGACCTGCATTCTCGTCGATCACGGCCTGATGCGCAAGGAGGAGGCCGCCGGTGTGGTGGCGATGTTCCGCCAGCATTACAATCTGCCGCTGATCCTGGTCGATGCCTCCGACAAATTCATCTCGGCGCTGGAGGGCGAGTCGGACCCGGAAAAGAAGCGCAAGACTATCGGCCGGCTGTTCATCGAGGTGTTCGAGGACGAGGCGAAGAAGCTCGGCGGCGCCGATTTCCTGGCACAAGGCACGCTCTATCCCGACGTCATCGAAAGCGTCTCCTTCACTGGCGGCCCGTCGGTGACGATCAAGTCGCACCACAATGTCGGCGGTCTGCCCGAGCGCATGAACATGCAACTGGTCGAGCCGTTGCGCGAACTGTTCAAGGACGAGGTGAGGGCGCTAGGCAAGGAGCTCGGTCTGCCCGAAAGCTTCATCGGCCGCCATCCGTTCCCAGGCCCCGGTCTTGCCATCCGCTGCCCTGGCGGCATCACCCGGGAGAAGCTGGAGATCCTGCGCGAGGCCGACGCCATCTATCTCGACGAGATACGCAAGGCTGGCCTCTATGACGCGATCTGGCAGGCCTTCGCCGTGTTGTTGCCGGTGCAGACCGTCGGCGTGATGGGCGACGGCCGCACCTACGAATTCGTCTGTGCGCTGCGTGCAGTCACTTCGGTCGACGGCATGACGGCTGATTTCTATCACTACGACATGGCCTTCCTAGGTGCCGCCGCCACCCGCATCATCAACGAAGTGCGCGGCATCAACCGTGTGGTGTACGACGTGACCTCGAAGCCGCCTGGCACAATCGAGTGGGAATGATTTAGGCCGATCCGAACGCCGCCGAAAACAGGCCGCAGCACGACTCAAGCCCTTGTAATTAAAAATAAATACCATTTTAGGATATTCGGCATCTATCGGCACGCAGAGTTTGGCGTGGACGGACCGCCTGACGGACCTCGGCCATATTGCTCCGACCAATTTTTCAAAAGTACCGTCACCGCCAATGAGGCTCTTGACGGTACTTTTTTCTTTTTAACCCGTTGAAGGATAATAGGAAAATCCTGCCGCAGGCCTCCGAGATTTCGCTGACGGTACTTTTCAAGAGGCTGCAGGCATGCTGACGGACACCGCCATTAAGGCATTGAGACCAAAAGACAAAATGTACAAAATTGCTGACCGCAACGGGGATGTACATTCGCGTCATGCCGAGCGGCGCAATCTCATTTCGGCTGGATTACAGGCTCAATGGCCGCCGGGAGACCGTCTATCTGGGCAAGTACGGACGCGACGGCATCTCGCTTGCCCTTGCGCGAGAGAGGTGCCTCGATGCAAGACGAGACACGACGCGAACGGCAGCCTTGCGCCCAATTTCGGACGTTGAGGTCCCTTTGTACGTCACCCGAAAGCGGACATTCCTCATCGGGTCGAAGGATGCCCGCGCCCGTAGATGACATGTACGTCAAATATTCTCCGGTGTGACAATCTCAAAAGGTATAGATCGCTGGAGGGTCGCAAATGGTGCTTGCGGTCCAATGACATCGAGCATCGTTTGGACAAGCAGGGCCGAGGTCGCTTCGAGAGGGTGGCAAAGAGCTGCGGTGATCAGGCCCTCAGAGAGCCCCTTTCGAGTTTCGGGTCCGATGTCACGGCATACCACTTTGACACCCGACCGCCGCTCAGGAGACACTTCCCTCAAGGCATGAAGTACACCGGTTATTCCGCCTCCGACGATCAGAATGCCGACAACATCGTCAGCTGATTTCAGAAGCTCGGTGACCATTCGATAGGCCTCACTGGCTTCCTCGTGGGTGGGGCGGCTTTCCTCTACCGTGAGCCGTGGAGCGTGCTCGCGCAAATAGGAACGGAAACTGGCGTCGGACACGTCTTGGCATTGATACCGATGGTTGCCGATGAAGACAGCAATCCGACCAGGACCTTGGGTCGTTTGCGTAATCAGGAAGGCCGCGGTGCGCCCAAGCTTCCAGTTATCGGTGCCAACATAGGCCGCTCTTTCCGGCGCGGATTGATCCGTGATGTAAGCAACAACCGGTTTGCCCATCTCCTTCAGCGAACGGACGGCCTGGCCAATGATCGGGTGATCCGCCGCGACCACCGCGACAGCGTCGCAGGATTCGCCGAGGGCAATGAGATGGGCCGAGATGGTCTCCGGCGTCAAAATATCTACGAAGTCGACGACGGGCTCGATGACTTCGTCCCGACGCTCGCGACAGGCGGCAACGATCTTCTTTCCGAATAGCTGATAGAGGTCACGGGTCGACTGCTGGAGCAGGAAACCCAATCGGTAATGCGGCGATATTTTACGAGCCCGATCGTCAATCGCCCCGATACCGTAAAAGCCAATTTCTTCCGCAGCACCTTGGACGCGTTGGATAGTTTTCGGCCGCACGGAAACAGTGCCGCCCAAAATTCTGTTCACAGTCGCCACCGATACGCCTGCCGCGGTAGCGAGATCTTGGATTGTCGGCCGCTTCATGAAGCCATCCCTTAGCTGTATCATCATGATTGAATCTAAATGATACAAATGCAATTTTGATGTTATTTCTGCCTTCTCCGAATATCAACCCTCCGATATGAATTGCGCCGAACAGGGGCTCGATCGGCTGAGCCCTAGGGGGTCCGAACCCCACGGACACCAGACCGATCCGGGCGAGGAGGCGCTGTTACGATGGATGACCTTCAGTATGGAACACGCGACAAGCGCGGGAATTGGGCCCCGCACCGGCGCGCCAAGCCGGCGCCGATCTGGCACCGTCCGTTCAATGCAAAGAAGGTGGTTGCATGGATTCCTGAATTTTTCTGGCCATGGAACACGTTCCATCTCGCCACCGCGCTCATTTGGGTAAATCTACTAATCCCGAGCTGGCAGAGCCTCGCGAGCTTCTCACTACTCAACTACCTTTGGCTGTACGGCCTCAACGCCGCGGGGATTTTTCTTTTCTACGGCTTCTTCGAGCTGCGCTATTACTTCCAGCGCAAGCAACAAAACCGCTTCAAATACAATTCAAAATTCCCTTCGGACGCGCCGTCGGACGTGTTCTGGTTTCAAAGCCAGAACATCGACAATTTCACCCGCTCGTTTTTCGTCACGATACCACTGTGGACAGTGGTCGAGATCGTGATGCTGTGGGTCTATGCAAACAGCTGGGCGGTTTGGCTGCCATGGACGACGAATTGGCTTTACCTCTCGTTCCTGGTGCTTATCGCGCCGGCCATGCATGAGGTCTATTTCTTCTTCCTTCACCGGGCGATCCACTGGCCGCCGCTCTACAAATGGGTGCATTCGGTCCATCATAACTCGATCAATCCGAGTCCCTGGTCTTCACTGTCAATGCATCCGGTCGAAGGCTTCCTCTATCACGCCGAAGCCTGGCTGCACCTGCTGATCCCATCCAACCCGGTCTGCGCCTACTTCACGCTGCACGGAGCGGGATTTGGAGCAGTGAACGGCCACCTCGGCTTCGAGACATTCGAAATCACCGACAAGGTTAGCCTCGATAGCCATTCTTACGTGCATTACTTGCACCACAAGTATTTCGAGGTGAATTACGGCGGTGACGGGCTGGTACCCCTCGATAAGCTATTCGGCACTTGGCACGACGGCAGCAAAGAAGCCGATGAGGTCATGAAGGCTCGCTTCCGCAAGAAGAAGGAAAAAATGCGGGGCCGGCACGAAGGCCGCAGCGATCCCGCCTCTGGAATGCCGGCGGAATAACCAACCAAAAACTGTTTCGACTGCGCCTGTGAGGAGCGGGCTCGGGACTGCAAGACTTTTGTTGAAACCCCACGGGGTAAATTGGGAGGAAGACTATGAAGCTTTTCAAGACACTCGTGTCGACAGCGATGCTGATTGGATTCAGCGCAGGCGCGACGCTCGCCGCCAATATCTTCGTGGTCGGCGGCAAACCGGACGATCCGTTTTGGTCGATCGTCAAGCGCGGTGCAGAAGACGCCGGTAAGGTGGTCGAAGCCCAAGGCGGCAAGGTCACTTGGCTCGGACCGCAGAACTACGACAATCTCGGTGTCGACGCCGCCGAGTTGATCCGTCAGGCGATCGACCAGAAGGCCGACGCCATTGTCGGCCCAGACTGGGTGCCGGAAGCGATGGACCCTGCGTTCAAGGCAGTGAAAGATGCTGGCATTCCCCTGATCATCTACAATGCCGGCGGGCTGAAAGCGGCCGATCGTCTCGGCGCTATGAACTATGTCGGCTCGGACGACTACAAAGGCGGTGTCGCGGCTGGCGAGTACCTCACCAAGGCCGGGAACAAGAAGGGCGTCTGCATCAACACGCTGCCAGGCGCTGCCAATATCGAGGCCTTCTGCGGCGGCTTCAAGGAGGGGATGAAGAACGGCGGTGGCGAAGCCGATGTCCTGCCATTGCCCGCTACATCCTTCGGCTCGGCGACAGCCGTCGCCCAGGCAGTGAAGGCCTATCTGCTGCAGCACCAGGACGTCAACGCCGTCTTTACCATCGGCAATGTCGACGCCAACTCGGCCATGAACGGCCTTACCCAGGCCGGCAAGGTCGGGAAAGTGCAACTCTGCGGCATGAACTTTGACGAGACCATCCTGAACAACATCAAGGATGGCAAGCAGGCCTGCGCGATCGACCAGCAAGGCTACCTGCAGGGATACCTGGCCGTCGCGATTCTGAATGGCCACGTCAATTATGGCTTGGCGGTGCCCACCCGCGAGATCCTTACGGGACCAGGCATCATCGACAAGACAAACGTCGACGCCACTATCGCTGGCGTGAAAGCAGGGACGCGATAATCCTCCCTCCTGGGCCGCCCTGACTTTACAGCGGGCGGCCCTTTTTCCCTCTCTGTGCGCGGCGGCCCCATCGCGGCCGGCCGTGTGATCGCGGATTATCCTAATGGCACATCCCGTGACGTCCACTTCAACTCCGCTGGCGGATCGTACGCAGTCCGGATTGGCTTTCGGCAGGCTAGCGCGTCGACCGGAATCGGGCTCGTTCCTTGGCATGGTCGCAGTCCTGCTTTTCTTCGGTCTGTTCGGCGGCAGTGGCTTTATGTCGGCAGCGGGCACGGCCAGCTGGTTGAATATCGCGTCTGAGATCGGGATCATCGCGCTGCCGATAGGGTTGCTTATGATCGCCGGGGAACTGGACATCTCGGTCGGTGCGGTGATCCCCGCAGCGTCTCTCACCGCTGCTATCGTGTCAGGCCACTATGGGCTGCCCGACTGGCTTGGCATAACGGCCGCGCTTGGCCTCGGCCTCGCTGTCGGCTTGCTCAATGGTCTGCTCGTGACGAGAACGACCATCCCGTCGCTCATAATCACCATTGGCACCATGTTCCTCACGATGGGTCTGACCCTAGGTCTCACCGTCAAGATCGCCGGCAGCACCGGCGTCTCGCTTGTGCCGGAGCCGCTCACCAAGGCAATCTTCGGCGACTATCTCGGCGGCATGTTCCAGGTCACGATCCTGTGGTGGGTGGTGTTCGTGATTGGCCTGTTCTGGCTGTTGCACATCTCCCCGATGGGCAACTGGATCTATGCACTCGGCGGCGACAAGGAAAGCGCGCGCAACGTTGGCATCCCGACCAAGCGGCTGACCATCGGTCTGTTCATGCTGTCTGGCTTCAGCGCTGCTTTCGTCGGGGTCAGCGAGGTGATGGTCTACCAGAGCGCGCAGGTTCTGGCGGGCCAGTCCTTCATCTTCAATTCCATCATGTGCGTGGTCATTGGCGGCGTCTTGCTCACAGGCGGCTTCGGCTCGATCGTCGGCATCGTGTTCGGCACGCTCACTTTCTCGATCGTGAACCAGGGCATCTATTTCACCAGCCTGGATCCCAATGTCGGGAGCAGCATCATCGGCGCGCTTCTGCTGATTGCGGTGTTGACCAACGACACGTTCCGGCAATTGGCGCTCAGCTATTCGTCGAAAAAAGGGGGACGGCCATGATGGACGCAATCAAGTCGTTGCTGCGCCGTCCCGAAGCCGGCTCGATCCTCAGCCTCGTCGGCGTCGTTCTGTTCTTCGTTCTGTTCGGCGGCGCCAATCTGGGCACGCTGGTTGGCGCGGCGAGCTGGGTCAATTTCGCGGCCAATCTCGGCATTGTCGCCATTCCCGTAGGGCTGCTGATGATCGCTGGCGAACTCGACATTTCCATCGGCGCTTTGATCCCGGCGGGTTCGATGACCACCGCCATCCTGTCCGGTTACTACGGACTGCCCATAACGGTAGGGATCGCCGGCGCGCTGGCGGTCGGCGTCGCGGTCGGCCTGGTCAACGGCCTGCTGACCATCCGCACCTCGGTGCCCTCGCTGATCATCACCCTGGCCACGCTCGTCGCCATGCAGGGCGTGGTGCTCAGTGCCTCGGTGCTCCTGACCGGCAATGCCAGCGTGGCGCTCACTGCGCCGGACTGGGCAAAATTCCTGTTCGGACAACTACTCGGTGGCAGCCACCAGGTCACCATCGTCTGGTGGATCGCGTTCGCCGCCATCATGGGTTTCGTCCTGCACAAGACGCGGTACGGTAATTGGCTCTTTGCCATGGGCGGCGACAAGGTCAGCGCCCGCAACGCCGGCATTCCGACGAACCGCATGACAATTGCACTGTTCGTGTTGTCAGCAGTTAGTGCCACATTCGTTGGAATCTGCCAGGCGATCCTGTTCAACTCCGCCCAGGTCTCCGGCGGCATGAACTTCATCTTCAACGCCATCGTGTCCGTCGTCGTGGGCGGCGTGCTGCTGACCGGTGGATTCGGCTCGGTCCTGGGCATCTTCGTCGGCACCATCACATTCGCGATTGTGAGCCAGGGCATCTACTTCACCCAGATCGACCGAAACTGGTCGAATCTGATCATCGGCGTGATGCTCCTGCTGGCCGTGTTGATGAACCAGTCTTTCCGCGACCTGGCACTGTACTTCAGACCGGGGCGCAAGCGAACCCTGCCACGGGAGCCGGCAAACCCTTGAGAGATGAATTCCTTGATAAGCCCCCACTTCGGTGAACGCCACCTTCGCGCAGCCGAATTGCAGATGAAGAGATGACGCCATGAACGACAAACCTGCCATTCTCGAACTGAGGAACGTCAACAAGTCCTTCGGACCGATCGACGTCCTGCACGATATCTCGCTGAGGGTGCGCGCAGGCGAAGTGCTTTGCTTGCTCGGCGACAACGGAGCCGGCAAGTCGACCCTTATCAAAACCCTCGCCGGGGTCCACAAACCCAGCGGCGGCGAGATACTGATGGATGGTCAGCCTGTGACCTTCGTCGGTCCGAGTGACGCGCAGGGACGCGGAATCGCCACGGTGCACCAGTTCGGCGGCACGTTCCCACTGATGAGC
Source organism: Mesorhizobium sp. B2-5-13 (assembly GCF_006440535.1). Taxonomy (NCBI): domain Bacteria; kingdom Pseudomonadati; phylum Pseudomonadota; class Alphaproteobacteria; order Hyphomicrobiales; family Phyllobacteriaceae; genus Mesorhizobium; species Mesorhizobium sp. B2-5-13. The sequence goes on from NZ_VFUI01000009.1 coordinate 157,315, forward strand.
ATCGGGCGGTCTTTTTTCGTCGGCGTCGAGCCGACCAAAGGATGGGGACCGTTCAGGATCTACGACCGCAAGCGCGCCAACGACATTGCGGTGAAAGCGGTACGGGATTTCGGTATCACCCGTATTGATGACGGTGACCGCTTGGTTGGCGGCCTGTCAGGTGGCGAGCGCCAGTCGCTCGCCATTGCCCGCGCCGTGTATTTTGGAGCGCGCGTGCTGATCCTGGATGAGCCGACCGCGGCGCTCGGCGTCAAGCAGGCCTCCCACGTGCTGCGTATCGTCAATGAGGCCAAGAGGCGCGGCCTGGCGGTGGTCTTCATCACCCACCAAGTCATGCACGCCATGGCCGTCGGCGATCATTTCGCGGTGCTGATCCGTGGCGCCATCGCTGCCGATTTCCGCAAGGGCGAAAAGTCCCGCGAGGAGATCACGGATCTGATGGCTGGCGGCGAGACCATGGCTGACCTCGAAGCCCAGGTGGAGGGTTACATGGAGACCCATGAGGGGCATCCGCCGCCCCCGCAGGTGCTCGAGGTCCCAGCCGCTCACTAGACTTTCTTTGGGAGGCTATCACAGCGGCCCCGTAAACTCGAAAAGTAAAAAGCAGGACAGAAATGACAGTTCGCATTGCAGTGATCGGCGCCGGCTTGATGGGTGCGGATCATGCCAAGATAGTTGCCGAGGAACTGCCGGGCGCAACCCTTCAATTGGTTTGCGACATGGATGAGCAACGCGCTCGTCGCGTCGCCGATGCGTGCGGGGCCTTCGACATTGCCGTCGATCCCGAGGGCGCCATCGCGCGGCAAGACGTTGACGCCGTGATCATTGCGAGTCCCGATTTCACGCATGCGCCGCTCTCGATGGCCTGCATTGCCGCCGGCAAGCGGGTTCTGTGCGAAAAGCCGCTTTCACAAGCGTCGACCGACTGCATCGGGGTGATGGAAGCCGAACAGAAGGCGGGGGCGAAATTCATCCAGCTCGGATTCATGCGGCGCTACGATCGTTCCTACCAGGAGATGAAGCGGGCGCTTGATGATGGCCAACTCGGCCGGGCGCTGATGATGCACAATTTCCATCGCAACGTCGAAACGCCGGCGGCTGACTTCACCGGCGCGATGGCGATCACCAATTCAGCCCCACACGAATTCGATGTCGTGCGTTATGTGCTCGGGACGGAATATACCGCTATTTCCGCATTCCAGCCGAGCCGCTCGGATGCGCGTGTCGCGCCCGTCGTCATGGTGCTGGAAACAGTGGATGGCCAGCTCGTCAACATCGAGATCAACAACAACGCCGCCTACGGCTATGACGTCCGTGCCGAATTGATCGGTGAGAGGGGCAGCGTGGCGACCAACAATGTTGCCTATACCCGCACCGAGTCGGCGCTTACCCAAAGTACAGGTTACGACGCCGATTGGCGGACACGCTACTACGATGCCTACCGTCACCAGAACCGCGACTTCCTGCGCTTCGTCACGACCGGGGAGTTTCCGCTGACCGCCTCGGATTGCTGGGATGGATATTGCGCTGCCGTCGTTGCCGAGGCTGGCGTGAGGGCGTTGAAGGACGCCCGTCGAACGCCCATCCAGATGATTGCAAAGCCGGAGTTTTACGCGTGAAGCTGGGTTTCGTTTCAGACAGTCTCGGCGATTTGCCATTCGAGGCGGTGCTCGATCACGCCCAGCTCATGGGCGTATCCGGCATCGAGGTGAATACCTGTGGCTGGTCAACCGCTCCTCATTTCCGGCTTTCATCCATGCTCGGCAACAAGGAAGCCCAGAAGCGCTTCAAAGGTGCGTTCGAAGAACACGGGTTGGAGATCATCAGCCTGAACGCCAACGGCAATCCGTTGCATCCGACCGATCGCACCCAAGGCGAAGGGTTGAAAGATACGATCCGTGTCGCCGGCGAGATGGGCATTCGCACGGTCTGCACCATGAGCGGCCTGCCGGCCGGCAGTCCCAGCGATAGCATGCCGAACTGGGTTGTGTCCTCTTGGCCGCCGGAAACACAGACCATCCTCAAATATCAATGGGAAGAAAAGCTGATCCCCTTCTGGACCGAAATCGCTGCCCTGGCGAAGCAAAACGGCGTCGAGCGCATCGCGCTCGAGCTGCACGGTAATCAGTGTGTCTATAACGTGCCCTCGCTCCTGAAGCTTCGAGCAGCGGTCGGACCTGTCATTGGCGCCAATCTGGACCCCTCGCATCTGTTCTGGATGGGCGCTGACCCCCTCGCTGCCGCCGAAGCGCTGGGCGCGGCCGTTTATCATGTTCATGCCAAGGACACGCTGCTCAACCGACCCGTTCAGGCAACGACTTCGTTGCTTGAGAATGGCAGCCTCATGGACATTCCAGCGCGGTCCTGGAGCTACATCACCCTTGGGTTCGGCCATGGCGAGGAGTGGTGGCGACAGTTCTGCTATCGGCTCAAGATGGCTGGCTATGACGGCTGGCTTTCCATCGAGCACGAAGACGTACTTCTCAATTCGCTGGAGGGGCTGGAGAAGTCGGTCGCGCTACTCCAGGGCGTGATGCCGTCGGCCCCCGCAGATTTCAAACCACAAGATATCTGAAGAGGTATTCAATGCCCTGGGTCGACGCTTGCGCCGCAGATGAAATCGAAGCCGAGGAAGCCAAACGCTTCGAGAACGGCGGCCGCACTTTCGCAATCTTCCGCAACGACGCGGACGAGTATTACTGCACGGACGGGCTTTGCACGCATGAGAAGATCCACCTTGCTGACGGTCTCGTCATGGGGAACACGGTGGAGTGCCCCAAGCACGCTTCTGTTTTCGACTTTACGACCGGGGAAGTAGAGACGCCACCGGCCTGCGAGAACATCAAGACCTACAAGACGAAGGTCGAGAATGGCCGCGTCATGGTCGAGGTTTAAGTCATGACAGGTCAACGCTTTCAGCTCGCTGCCTGCGCCGAGATGCTTTGGCGTGACAAGCCTATCGAATGGCGCGCCGCTCGCCTGCACGAGATGGGATTCCAAGTCGGGCTGTGGAACTGGCGAGACCATGATCTGACAAAGCTGGAGAAATCAGGGGCGACCTTCTCCATCATGAACGGTTACCTGCGCGGCCGCCTGACCGATGACGAGGGCACGACCGAGCTGCTGAAAACCGCGCGCGAGACGGCACAGGTGGGAAAACGCCTTGGTGTCGAGCGGCTGAACCTCCACGGCACGGGCCTCGGGGAAGGTGGTCTGCCCGTCACACCGGTCGAGGTGGTCTCTGGCGCCATGTGGCTGAAGGCGCGCGATACTCTCAGCAGGATCGCGGACATGGCCGAGAAGGAGGGCGTCACCTTCACGTTGGAAAACCTCAATCTTCCTGTCGATCATCCTGGCGTGCCCTTCGGACGCGCGGAGGATACGCTGGCGCTGGTCTCATCGATCGACCATCCGCGCCTGCGCCTCAACCTGGATCTCTACCATGCGCAGATCGGCGAGGGGAACCTGATCGAACTCTGCCGAGCCTCCCTGCCGTGGATCGGCGAGGTGCAGGTCGCGGATGTACCTGGGCGCATGGAACCTGGCACCGGCGAGGTGAACTGGCACGCCATAGCCAAGGCACTGAAGGCGATGGGGTACTCAGGGCCAGTCGGGATGGAAGCCTTCGCCTCTGGCGATCCTGAAGCAGCGCTCGAAGCATTCCGCAACGCGTTCACGGTGTAAGACAATGGTCCACAGAAACACCCGCCCCACGGTCGCCGACGTTCGTGCCATGAAGGCGCGAGGGCAGAAAATCTCAATGCTCTACGTTACCACCATCGAAGAGGCCGCGGCGGCGAACGCGGCAGGCATCGACATGCTCTCCATCGAGGGCCGTTTCTTCTCCGCCGAAATGCGCGAAGCGGCTGGACGTTGCTTCGTGCAGGTGGGGCTACCTTACGGCGGCTGGGGGACTTTTGACGGCCGCCCCTTGGCAACGGCCGAGGACTATCTGCGCGCAGCCTTCCACTTTGCGGCCATGGGCGGCGACTGCTTCTATTGCGCGGCCGCCTACGACATTCAAAAGGCACTCTGTGACAACCATGTGCCGATCGTTGCGCATGTCGGACTTGTCCCTTCATACATCACCTGGACCGGGTTCCGCGCCGTGGGGAAGACTGCCCAGGAAGCTCTCAAGGTCTGGCAACAGGTAAAGCAGTTGGAAGCGATCGGCTGCTTCGGGGCCGAGCTCGAGGTCGTGCCGGACCAGGTCGGCGAATTCATTTCTAAAAACACGTCGATGATCATGCTTGGCATGGGGGCCGGTCCGGGTGCTGACGCCCAGTATCTGTTCGCGGAGGACATACTGGGCCACACCAATGGGCATAAGCCACGTCACGCCAAGACCTATCGCAATTTCGCGGCCGAGTTTGCACGACTCCAGCAAGAGCGGATTGCGGCATTCCAGGAATTCATCGCCGACGTCGGTTCCGGCGCATACCCGCAGCCACAGCACAATGTTTCGATCGCGGAGCCGGAATACGGTGAGTTCCTGGAGCAGGCAAAAGCTTGAACCAATTCCAGAAGCCTCTTTCAAATCGGGAGGGACGGCCTCGCCCCCATCGGTGGGCAGGTGCCTTCAAGGCTTTTCTCGCTGATTTAGAAGATCACCAGGCACAGCAAAGTTAGAGGACAACCATGCTCAAAGTCGGCCTTCTCGGTGCCGGACGTATCGCCGGCGTTCGCGCGACGGCTATCTCGTCGCATCCCGACAGCACGCTCATCGCGGTATCGGACATCAACACCGCAGCCGCGGAAAAGCTCGGCGGGCGTGACCGGGGCCAAGCCCACCTACTTCTTCCTGGAGCGCTACATGCCCGCGTAGGCGGCCGAATGGGCGGCTTTTGTCAGCGCGATCACGGAAGAAAAAGGCACCTCCAGCTACCCTGAATGACGGAGTTGCCGCCCTAGCGATGGCCGAGGCCGCGACGCTATCGGCGACGAGCGGCAACCCTGTCACCCTGGCGAGCGTGCTGGGCTAACGGTGTTGGCGCGGCGTCGGCAAGCCGCTCGCAGGATCAAACTGACACCATCGGCCGGGCCCGCCGCACAGGCAACGCGAAGGAATGCAAGCAACTCACGTCGGCCTAATGACCATTGCATGCCTGCTTTCCAACACCTGACAGCGTCTCGCCGACGGCTTCATGCGTAACTTCGCTCAGGAACAGAGCCAATGATGAATTTTGCACTTCGCGTCGAATGCCGCTCGACCAGGGGGATCGTCGCGGCGATCTCGACCTTCCTCGCGGACCAGTCCTGCAACATTACCGACAGTGCGCAGTTCGATGATGCCGACACCGGCAACTTCTTCATGCGGGTGAGTTTCCGCTCCGAAGGCGGATCGGGGCTGGAAGGACTCCGTTCGGGCTTCAAGGCAATCGCCTCGCAGTTCGGCATGGAAGCGGAGTTCTTCGACGAGGGCGTCAAGCGCAGGGTCATCATAATGGTCTCGCGCTTTGGCCATTGCCTCAACGATCTTCTCTATCGCTGGCGGATCGGTGCGCTTCCGATCGATATCGTCGCAGTGATTTCCAATCACATGGACTACCAGAAGGTCGTGGTGAACCACGACATCCAGTTTCACCTCATCAAGGTGACGAAAGAGAATAAGGCCGAGGCCGAAGCGCAGCAAATGCGCGTCGTCGAGGAGACGGGCGCTGAACTGGTCGTGCTGGCGCGATACATGCAGGTGCTGTCGGATGAGATGTGCCGGAAAATGTCGGGCCGCATCATCAACATCCACCATTCCTTCCTGCCGTCATTTAAGGGCGCCAATCCCTACAAGCAGGCGCACGACCGGGGCGTGAAGCTGGTCGGGGCCACGTCGCATTACGTGACGGCCGATCTGGACGAGGGGCCAATCATCGAGCAAGACACGATCCGCGTGACACATGCGCAGTCAAACGAGGACTATGTCAGCCTCGGCCGCGATGTCGAGGCACAGGTGCTTGCCCGAGCAATTCACGCTCATATCCACCGTCGGGTTTTCCTAAACGGGAACAAGACCGTCGTATTTCCTGCGTCGCCGGGGTCGTTTGCCTCAGAACGCTTGGGCTGACGAGGGTCGTGATCGCCAAATGGCACGGACTGAGTTTTGCGGGCATCTGGCCGCCGGTTCTTCGAAGTGTGGGAGCTTTCGAATGAAATCGCTCGGACTTAAGGACAAACCGAAGTCTCTTCACGAAATCAAAACGGCGATCGCGAAGCGCGAGGTTCGATTGAGCCCAGCCCTGGAGAAGGTGGCTCGGCAGGCACTCGAACGACCCGAGATAGTTGCATTTGAAAGCGCAGCCGAGATTGCCAACCGTTGCTCTGTTAGCACAACCGCGCTGACAAGACTTGCCCGTTGTTTTGGCTTCTCTACTTTTCGGGAAATGAAAAAGGTGTTCCAAGACAATCTGCGCTCTGGCAGTGCAAGGTTTGCCACCCAAGCTCCGAAAATTGTCCGCAGCGTTCAACCCGGTTAGCACGCCTGCAATTGACGAAAGTGGGCCGCGCTAGACTGGGCGCAAAGGTCGGCTACTAACCTGGTCATCGCGAAACCGGACGTTCCGTTTGCGTGAAGAGTTTCGGGCGCTGGCAGGCGTACGAAAGTCCCCGAGGAAGGAACCCGCGGGCCGCAGGCGATGGCTATGGGGATTTCGATCTGCGGCTGGTGTCGGCGATGGCGCGACCGCCGCCGGGAGACGCCGCGATTGATACGGGCATGCCGCATTGTTGCGCTTGCGCGCGATGTTGCCGGCTCGGCGCAGGTCCGGACGCGCCTTTCGGCGACGGTAGTCACCATGGACTCGCGTGGATACGTCGCCGGCGGCTGAGCGCCTGCAGCTGAAGGCTCGACCATGCCATGCCGGGTCATGGGACGTTCTCCCGGTTCGTCGCCGTTGCGTCCGGCGGTCCGCGCGGTTGCCTCCACCGTTCGAACGTCTCGATGACGATCATGCGTCCGCCGCAGCAAGGGCACGGCGGGCGGAAGTTGTCCGGATCGTCGAGGTTATCGTCATCGGGCGGCGCGGCGACGTCCAGGAATTGGCGGGCGAGCGCGAGGCAGTCCTTGCGAGAGCCGCCTGCGAGCAAGCCGTAGTGACGGATGCGATGGAAGCCGCGCGGCAGGACATGGAGCAGGAACCGACGAATGAACTCGTGAGGCACGAACCCGCTTCGCGGGAGGGTGCGAGCGGTGAGGTAAGTGTGATTGTTTAAGGCTCTGGGCAGGTAGAGCGTGCGATCCGACCATGGAGTTCCCTTCAACGAGAGGAACTTGCCATGGCTACCTTGTCGACCGACGCTCCGATCACGCCGCTTCGCCAGCGCATGCAGCAGGACATGCTGATGCGGGGCTTGGGACCGCATACGCAGCAGGATTACGTTCGTCAGGTCCGGCGCTTCGTCGCGTTCCTTGGCCGCGCTCCCGACACCGCCAAGACCGAGGACATCCGGCGCTTCCAGTTGCATCAGCATGAGAGTGGCGTCGGACCGGCGACGATCAACGGCGCGGTCTCGGCGCTGCGCTTCCTGTTCACGGTGACGCTGAAGCGGCGGGATCTGGCCCGCGCGCTGGTGATCACCCGATGTCCCCGCAAGCTGCCCGACGTGCTGAGCGTGGAGGAAGCGGCGCGGCTGCTCGAAGCTGCCCCAGGCATCAAGTACAAAGCCGCCCTCGGTGTCGCCTATGGCGCGGGACTGCGCGTGTCCGAGGTCGCGCACCTCAAGGTCGACGATATCGATAGCACACGCATGCTGATCCGCGTCGAGCAGGGCAGGGACGCAGGGACCGCAACGCGATCCATCGACGCTCGCCGGCTCCGTTTCGAGCCGGCGATGCGCTTCAGCGGGTCGGGCACTCTGGGCGGCGGGCAGATGATCCGCGGTGGGTCTGGCAGGTGCGCCGGGCTCAGTTGCTTGTCCTCGACGAATTGATCGAGGCCACGGAGCCGGGTCTGACCGCCCATGACCGCGCTCCTGCGCGCCCCGGTGCAAACGCGGCAGTCCTTGGGGCTGACTTCGTTCGCGGTTCTAAGGTATGAGCAGCAGCTTTCCAGTGGTCGTTCGGCTTTCCATGTCGGCATGGGCATTCGCCGCATCCGCCAGCCGATATTCGCCGCCGATCCTGATTTTGAGCTTGCCCTCGACGATCCAATGGAAGAGTCGGATCGAACGCGAGCGAAGCAGTTCCGGTGTATGGATATGATCAAAAAAGGTGGCGTAGCCGATCTTGATGCTCTTCGGCAGCGCCATAATGTCGATCGGGCCAGGACCGCCCAGGACGGGTCCGTACCAGCAGAAGGTGCCCGATCGGCGGAGCGCATCCAGCGAGCCTTGGAATGTCTTGGGACCGGAGCCATCATAGACCACATGCACCCCTTCGCCGCCCGACAGGCGAATTGCTTCGTCGGCGAATTGCCCTTCGGCATCTACAATGACGTGATCGGCGCCCGCCTCCTTGGCGATCGCCAGCTTGTCTGCCGAGGACACGCGGCCGATGACATGGCCGCCCCTCAGCTTGATGATTTGGGTAAGCAGCAGACCGACTCCACCAGCCGCGGCATGGACAAGCGCGATGTCGCCGGGCTGCACGGGATAGAAATCCGTCGCGAAATGGCTGGCTGTGAGGCCCTGCATCATCACAGCCGCCGCCGTGCGATCGTCGATCGCATCCGGTATCGGCACCAGCGCATCGGCCCGTATCACGGTCCTCTCGGCATAACTCCCCGGCGAATACACCCAGGCGACACGACGGGTCGGCCAAAGATCGCTGACCCCATCACCGACCGCGATCACGCGGCCAGCGCCCTCTACGCCCAAAATCTTCGGATCCGGCACGTCGGTCCAGGCAAGTCCGCGCCTAACGCCCGTGTCCATGAAGTTCACGCCAGCCGCAGCGACTTCAACCAGGGCTTCTCCCGGACCTGGCGTTGGCTCGAGCATGTCGACAAACTTGATGACGTCCGGCCCGCCCCATCGGTTCATCACGACGGCTTTCATCGCGATGCCTCCGCTGCTGCCTTTTCGATCAGCCGAGCGACAGGTTCAGGGTTCGAAACCATCACCGCATGCGAGGCGCCTTTGACCACCACGGTCTTGCGCGCGTGCGCTCGTTCGGCCATGAAGGCGGAAGCTTGGGGTGGGATGTTCTTGTCCTTGTTGCCGTAGATGAACCAGCTCGGAATCTTCTTCCACGCCGCCGCGGTCTGGGCCTCGTTCAGCGCCGCTTCCGTGATAGGCCGTTGCGTGGCAGCCATCAGCTTTGCCTCGGGGATAGAAACGTCGGTTGCAAACTGGTCGCGGAACTTCTCCTGCCGGATGTAGAGATCCTTGCCGCCGCCTGACAGCGGAACGGGTGGAGCGAGCGTGGGCGCAAGAGTGCTGCCTGGGAACTTGCCCGCAAGCCCGGCGGCCGTCTCGCCGACCTCCGGTGCAAACGCCGCAACATAGACGAGCGCCCTGACATTGGCATGGCCATCGGCGGTTTCGCTAATGACCGAGCCGCCGTAGGAATGTCCGACCAGAATGACAGGCGATGTAATGCCGGATACGATATCGGCAACATATTGAGCGTCAGTGGCGACACCCCGCAGGGGATTGGCAGCGGCCACAACGGGGTAACCATCCTTCTCGAGGATCTTGACGACTCCGTTCCAGCTCGATGAGTCGGCGAACGCGCCGTGAACCAGAACGATGGTGGGCTGAACAGTGGTGGGCTTTTCTGACTGCGCGTAAACGCTGCCTGATACGGACATGGCGATTGCCAATCCTGCGAGCAGTCTTGTCATCTCACATAACCTTTCGATGGTTTTGTTGGTGTAGTGCCATTGCGATGGTCGCAGGGCTAAATATTTGGGTCTTTCAGAGAGTTCTTTGGCTAAGGCTGCGGCGAGCCGACCCGCTGCGGAATATTCATCCGGCATCGCTGCGAAGACGGATTACGCAATGGTCGCAACCACACACCGCAGGCGGTGGACAGGTTTCATCGGGAAGCCGCTTGACAGGTTGTCAAAACTTGCCGACGTCGATGACCGCCTGCGCAAAGGCCTGTGGAGCCTCCTGCGGCAGGTTGTGACCGATGCCGCCTGAGATCAGCCGGTGTTCGTATTTGCCGGAGAACTTCTTGGCGTAATTTGCCGGATCCGGATGCGGCGCGCCGTTTGCGTCGCCCTCCATCGTAATCGTCGGTACACCGATCGCCGGAAACGCCGCAAGCTTTTGTTCCAAGCCATCATATTTTGGCTCACCTGGCGCCAAACCGAGTCGCCAGCGATAGTTATGGATAGAGATCGCGACGTGGTCGGGGTTGTCGAACGCGGGAGCGGAGCGTTCAAAAGTTACATCGTCGAAAGCCCATTTGGGTGAGGCGAGCGCCCAGATGAGGCGCGTGAATTCGCGGGTGTATTTCTCGTAACCCGCCCGTCCCCGTTCAGTGGCGAAGTAATATTGGTACCACCACTGCAATTCGGCCTTCGGCGGCAGCGGCGCCTGGTTCACCTGCTGACTGCCGATGAGATAGCCGCTGACTGACACCATGGCCTTGCAGCGCTCAGGCCAGAGCGCGGCGATGACGTTGGCTGTGCGCGCGCCCCAGTCATAGCCGGCGATGACCGCTTTCTGGATGTCCAGCACATTCATCAACGCAACGATGTCGGATGCAAGCGCCGCCTGCTGACCGTTCCTAGGTGTTGCGTCCGACAGGAACCGCGTCGTACCGTAACCGCGCAAATATGGCACGATGACCCGGTACCCTGCGTTGGCAAGCAGCGGCGCGACATCGACATAGCTGTAAATGTCGTAGGGCCATCCGTGCAGAAGGATCACCGGCGGGCCGTCCGCAGGACCGTCCTCGGCATATCCGACGCTCAGCAGATCCGCGTCGGTCTGCTTCATTGAGGAGAACGAGGTCCGTGCCTTCAGCATGGGGGAGACTGTCCTTTTAGACCCGTCGCCCTGCGCCTCCGCAACCACGATCGCGCCAAGTTGTGCCGCGGCGATTGTCGCGGCAGCAACGCCGAAGAGGCGACGCCGATGGTGATTGATTTCTTCCGGGTTTTTGATCGCGTTCATTGGTGCACCGCCCTGTCGTGATGACATTTTGCCGAGAGTGACATGCAAGATCGATCGATGTGATCGGTAGCTAAGCGAGGCTGATTGCGACTTCGATATTGCCGCGCGTGGCCTTCGAGTAGGGGCAGTTCTGATGTGCTGCCTCTACAACAGCCTTGGCAACGTCGCGGTCGAGCCCGGGTACGCTCACATTGAGGCGCGCGCCGAGGAAGAAGGCACCGTCGGCAGTGTTCAGATCCACCTCTGCGTCAATTGCGAGGTCGGCGGGCAGCCTGACGTTCATTTTGCGGGCGGCAATTGCCATTGCGCCCTCGAAGCAGGCCGACCAGCCGGCTGCGAACAGCTGCTCCGGATTGGCGCCGCCGCCCGGTCCGCCGGGCGTGGAAAGCCTGACGTCCAGTCGACCGTCGGAACTGCGGGATGTGCCGTCCCTACCGCCAGTGGTGCGGACCTTGGCGGTATACAGGAGCTTTTCAGATTGGGTCATGATGTCTGGGTCCTTCGCAAAAGGGCACTTTGAATTCGATTTGGAAATTGGCGCGTGGCTTCGCTCTCCACGAGCATGGAAAACGCACTTAAAGGGCTTGCGGCCCAAGCAAGTTTTGCGGCACGAGCGATAGCGACACTGCAAGCATGATCATTCTCCCTGGGCCGGTCAGCAAACGTTCTTGCTGCTTCCACACATAGAGAGAGATCGCCCGGAGCACCCGTTATACACTATGATGCGGTGTTAGCGCTCGCCAGTGCCGCCCGTCCTGGAACTGGGCCTGAGCTGCTTTCCTGTCCTGCCCCAATCGTCCCTCGGGGCCACGAAATCGACTTTTTGCTCCATAGGTAGTGGACTTGGAACCGCGTCTGACCAGCCAACAAAAAGCAATAAAGAATGATGCTATGATATCGCCAGCCGCGCAGACGAGCGACAGGATATCGTTTGGTCCCTTTACGCTGGCGGCGGGCGAGAGGCTCCTGCTGCGGCAAGGCGCGCCTGTCAATCTGGGCGCGCGCTCTTTCGACATCCTTACAGCCTTGGCTGCGCGCCCCAACGAAATCGTCAGCAAGAAGGACCTGCTGGCCCATGTCTGGCCCGACGTTACCGTCGAAGAAGGCAGTTTGCGGTTTCAAATCGCCAACCTCAGAAAGGCGTTGGGCGATGGCGCGGACGGCGCGCGCTACATCGCTACTTTGACGGGGCGCGGCTACTGCTTTGTGGCCCCGGTCTCGCGATCGGATGGTCAAGACAATGGGCAAAGGGATGTCGTCGCCAGCTATCCGCAAGCCAATCTGCCAAGCCGCCTGATCCGGATGGTCGGCCGGACTGACGACACAGTCCGACTTTCAACTCAACTGGCCGAGACGCGTTTCGTTACGATCGTCGGCACGGGCGGTGTCGGCAAGACCGCTGTTGTTGTGGCGGTGGGCCACGATCTGGTCGAAGCATTCTCGGGTGCCGTGCATTTCGTCGATCTCGGGGCGGTGAGTGATCCGGGCTTGGTTGCGACGACGGTGGCCTCGACGCTAGGGCTGTCTCTTCAGTCCGAAGACGCGACCCCCAGTCTGCTCGCCTACCTTGCAGACAAGCGGATCCTCCTGATTCTTGACACTTGCGAGCATGTCATTGACGCCGCGGCGGACTTGGCGGCCCGCATCTTCGCCGCCGCACCGCAAGCCCACCTGCTGGCAACGAGCCGCGAGCCCCTTCAAGTCGAAGGGGAGCACGTTTACAAGCTGGAGCCGCTCGCATGCGCGCCTGCCGATCTGGAACTCACCGCGTCCACTGCGCGCCGCTTCCCTGCGATCCAACTGTTCCTGGAACGCGCTGCCGCGAGCGGTGCCGGGCTTGATCTCCAAGATGCGGATGCCGCCATCGTGGCCGGTATCTGCCGCAAGCTCGACGGCGTGCCGCTCGCGATTGAGCTGGCGGCTGGACGGGTTGCGACTTATGGCCTGCAGAAAACCGCCGAACTTCTCAACGAACGGCTGACGCTATTGTGGCCGGGACAACGTACCGCGCCGCCGCGGCAGAAGACCCTCCAGGCCACTTTGGACTGGAGCTACGGACTGCTATCGGAGTTCGAGCGTCTTCTGCTTCGCCGGCTCGCGATCTTTGTTGGCCACTTTTCGATCGAGGCCGCCCTGGAAGTTGTGACGAGCGCAACCGTCGATGACGCACTCGTATTTGGCGCTATCGACAGCCTGGTCGCCAAGTCGATGATAGCGGCAAGGCCTGCCGGGGCAACGATGCGTTACCGCCTGCTCGACACGACGCGAGCCTACGCCCTTCAGCTCGACGTCGACGATGCCGAGCACGCGAGCCTAGCCGCGCGTCACGCGACGCATTATCTGCGCTGGCTGGAGGAGACAGGAGCCGAGTGGCCTACTTTGTCGAGCGGCGTACAACGGTCATTTCACCTAGCGGGCCTTGCCAATGTGCGAGCGGCTCTGGACTGGTGCTTCGGACTTGACGGGAACACTGACATCGGCGTCCGTCTGGCTGCCGCGGCGGCCTCCTTTTTTCTGTCGATGTCCTTGCTCACCGAGTGTCATCGCTGGGCGGCGCAGGCGGTTGTTACTCTTGACGATACTACTAGAGGCGGATTGGAGGAGATGCATCTTCAGGCAGCCCTTGGGGTCTCCCTGATGTTCACGCGTGGTGGAAGAGATGCGGCGCGCGTGGCATTGAACAGAAGCCTGGTCATTGCCGACCGACGTGGCGAGGCGCTCGATCAGCTTCGGATTCTAGGCCCGCTGCAAATGTTTCACCTGCGTACGGGAGAGTTCAGGACCGCGTTGCATTATGCGGAGCGCTGTTCCGTCATTGCGGGAACGCTTGAGGATTCGGTCTCCACCACTTTGGCGCATTCCTTGATGGGGATTTCGCTTCACCTCAGCGGAGAGCTCGGCCGTGCCCAGACCGCGCTCGAAGCGGCGTTGCGATACGGGCCGCGCTCCAATCGAACCACGACGAACTATCTCGGCTTTGACGGCAAGATTCTGGCGGGATCGATTTTGGCAAGGACACTGTGGCTGCAAGGCCATCCTGATCGGGCCGCGCAGCGCGCGCTGCTGACGATTGAGGAGGCGGAAGTCCTGAACCATCCCCTGTCTCTCTCCATTGCACTTGTCTGGGCGATTTCCGTGTTCCTCTGGATCGGCAAGCTGGAGCTCGCTGAGAAACATATCAATCGTCTTTTCTCTCGTGCCGAATTTCATTCTCTCGGGCCCTATCTCGCACTGGGAGGCGGCTTCACAGGGGAGATCGCCATTCGTCGCGGCAGCCCAAGCAGCGGTGTCGAAGGCCTTCGACGCTGCCTTGCCGAACTCCACGCCGCGCCTTACGAACTGCTCACCACGCCGCTCAATATCTCGTTTGTTCTGGGCCTGGCTGCGGCGGGCCGATCCGCGGAGGCACTTTCGCTGATCGAGGAGACGATCCGTGACGTCGAGGCAAGCGGCGATCTTTGCTATATGCCGGAACTGCTGCGCGTAAAGGGAACCCTTGTTCTCGCGGCCCCGCGCCCTGGCGCCGACGAAGAGGCCGAAATGTGTTTTCGGCGGTCGTTGGAACTCAGTGATCGTCAAGGCGCGCGGGCATGGGAGCTGCGGACCGCTGTCGACCTTGCTTCCCTGCTGGCCGCTCGGGGACAACACAGGGACGCACGGGCTCTTCTCCTGCCGATTTTCGCGCGCTTCGGGGAAGGCTTGGAGACAGCAGACCTGAGGTCAGCCGCAGGCGTGCTGGCAACGCTGAAATAGGTGTGAGCTTTCGGGAGATTGTCCGTTCGGACCGGACCCAGGAGACTGTCGAGGAAGGCCAATGGTCCGGCTCCTTCAAACGGAAAGCGACGCTTGGCCAACCATAGTCGGGCGCTCCTTCGGAGCTACCATCCGGTGTGGGCTATTCTGTAGACAGTGACTTTCCCGAGCATATGGATTTCAGACTGCGGGCGAACAATGAAACGTTCCCAAAGTAATTCGGGTATATGTCGACAAGCTTTTCGACCTTATCCACCTCGACCAAGGCAACCGTCCAATCAATTCCCCTTAGCGCGATTTTCTTCTCTATTTCTTCCAATTTCCGCGCCCCCATGATGAGAGTTCGGAATGGTTGAATGGTAACGTTCTGATCCGCTCTATATTGTACCAAATGATGCCGAAAATGTCCCGTTGTCTGTACGAAGCTCTCTGAGCGGAGGGTAAGATTCGTGATATCTGCCAGTATACTTGTTGCACCGATACGCCTGTTGATATCCCGCAGTTCCCGCACTCGGTCATCGCGATCCGGAACACCGACGTCAATGGGACACTGCTCAACCTGCGCGAATTCCGCCGACATAAGCTGGAAAAGACGTAGCCAATCCTGCTCGCCGTTTCCGTGCTTCAAATCCTGGCGCTGGAACAGCCCGACGGCCTCAACTGCAGTTGCCCATGAGTGCTGAAGTGTGGTCCGAACTTGCAATTCGATGCGTCGTCCCTCGAAAGCCTGGGTGTGGGCAGCTCTGGGTCGGTACTGGAAAACAATATGGTGACTTCGATAGCCGTCCGGCTTCGGCTCATCGATATAGTTAAATTCCCGACAGTGCATCTCATGGGGGAACTTGTCTCGCATCGATTCGAGAAGCAAGCGGACGCTATTGATATCGGGCATGATCGCTCGGCAGCCGCCGATATCGTTCATGGTGTCCAAATTGGTGGTGGACTCTCGAAGCTTCCGACAAATGGATGCCAGACGCTTCGGACGCGATGCCATGTCGCCCTTCAATCGCAGGGCTTTCATGTGGTGACCGACAGAGAATCGAACGCTCCGCATCGGCAGAAAGTGCGAGTCGCGCCAGCTATTGGCGATTGAGAAGATTCGCATCGTGTCCACGTACTGGCCGGCAGTGGTGTCTTGTCCGAGCTGCATAGGTTTTGCCAGCCGGTCGCCTGCCTTGCGAACGGCTTGCATACTGTATTTGAGGCGCGGGTACTCAGTCATTGGACCACAAAGGCCGCCTCATTCTGAACTGGGCGGGACGACCGCAGGAGAATCGGATCTCATGTATCGTACCGCTTTGTATCCCTCGAGTCCGCTCAGAGCGGCTGGATCGAAGCCACAAGACCTCGACGGTGCCTCCTTGAGTTGCCTCTGCGGTGACTCACCGGCCCCGGTAGCTTGGGCGCACGCAACGTCGCAACCATGCAGTTGCCGTCGCGTACTAAATGGGCCTCTCGAGTGTCCTTCCTGTTGCCTGTGGTGCCACACATGTTTTGGGTAGCGGGCGAAGGGCCGGAGGGAACCTCATGCTCGTGACACCAGGCGGATCGGAGCGCTCTTCTTGGGTGTCGCCGCCGGCACCCTCGCCATTGCCGACATGCCGCCGTCTTCGAGCCGGGCATCTCTACGGCCTTGAACTCGTCGGCCCGGCTCCTTCGAACGGTTGAAACCTATTGCAAATGCCCGGATGGGCCATTCTCGGTTGCGGCTTGTCGGTTCACGTTCAGGCCATCTGAGTTCACCTCGTGATGAACCTCCCAGCGAAAGCGCCACCTTTGCGCTTGCCTTGAAGGCATCCTATTCTGGAGGAATAGCATCCGCTCGTGGGCACAGAATGTCGGTACTGCCTTTCTTGAGAATTCACGCGCCGCTAAACGCGGTGCTGGCTGCGCCTGGGCTACTGGCGGTGGCCGCGCTCACCATGCCGGACATGTCCGCACGAAGCAGGCTGGCTCTGACTGCCGTGCTGGCGGTCATTTGGGGCGCTTATCTCCTGCAGATGGCCGAGACTCTGATCAAGCACTGGGCGGGAGACCTTCGGGACAGGACGCCGGCAATCGCCATTGATATGCTCGCGGTTTTGGTTCCACTCGCTGCATTTCTGCTCGAAGGCACGCCCGACCGGAGCCTCTACTGTGCTATCTGGCTGCTCAAACCGCTGCGCGACTCGACCTTCTTCCCGGTACTCGGCAGGGTGCTGGCCAACGAAGCGCGTAACCTGATCGGCGTCACCACGCTTTTCGGCGTCGTTCTGTTCGGTGTCGCGCTCGCGGCCTTTGTCATCGAGCGCCACATCCAACCGGAAAAGTTCGGCAGCATCCCTCAGGCAATGTGGTGGGCGGTGGTCACGCTGTCCACCACCGGTTATGGCGACGCCATTCCGCAAAGTTTCGCCGGCCGCGTCCTTGCTGGGGCAGTCATGATGTGTGGCATCGGCGTCTTCGCGCTGTGGGCCGGCATTCTTGCCTCCGGCTTCTATCAAGAAATCCGTCGCGAGGATTTCGTCCGCAATTGGCAATTGGTCGCCGCTGTGCCGTTGTTTCAGAAGCTGGGCCCGGCCGCGCTGGTCGAGATCGTGCGCGCCTTGAGGCCTCGTAGTTTGCCGGCCGGCGCCGTGATCTGCCGAAGGGGCGAGACCGGGGATCGGATGTTCTTTGTTGTGGAGGGGCGGGTGAGCGTCGTGATGTCGAACCCGGTGGAGCTTGGCCCTGGCGCCTTCTTCGGCGAGATGGCGCTGATGAGCGGCGAACCGCGTACGGCGACCGTCAGCGCCGCAACGGCGGTCTCACTCCTGTCGCTGCACGCGGCGGATTTCCAGATGCTATGCAGCAGTAGCCCGGAAATCGCGGAAATAATCCGCAAGACCGCGCGCGAGCGGCACGGCACGGCACCGACGGCTTGACCGTACCAAGGTGTTCGTCAGGAGGAGGGCGCGATGGCAAGGCTGTCCAACTGCTTGTCGAGAATGGCTGGCTGGAAGGGTCGTCATTGAGACGACGGGCCGCGGGCAGCCGCTTGGGGTCATGTTGCGTTGCGCCAAGTTCTCAACTGAACGACCGCCACCAAATGCCGGGGCTAAACATCAGGTGCCTCCCCCAAGGCCAGGCGCGCGGCAGCAACAACATTGGCGAGCTTACCAGTTAACAGAGTATCTATCGGGGGGTTCCCGCCAAGCTTGTCCGTCGGTGCCATCAACCATTTCCGGGCAAGCCGATGGTCGCCAAACATCGCGATCAATTCGGCTATCCCATCTGCAGGGCGAGCATCGACAAACTGCTTCAACGGCAATTCTAAGGGCCGGCTTGCCGATTGTCGGATCGTGCTCAAGAAGAATTTTCGACGCGGCGGCAGCCACCGTATTTTCCAGTCTCGGTCGGCTGGCCTGCTTAACAAGGTTTCCGCCTCGTGAGAATCGCCGCCTAGTGACCATGCAGATTACCTCATTCAAATGCACCCAAGTCGCGTGACCGCTGTTTAGCCGAGGAGAACTAGTACGTCAGTGCGTTCCGGAGGTCATAGAAGGCAAACACAATGCACAATTGGCAACGTTCCGTCCAGTGGAGATGATAACGTTGCTTGGAGTAATGCTTGGCCTACATTGTGTTCGAGCACGACCAAACCTAAACTCCGCGAAAAGACCCGGTCGCTAGCGCTTTTGCGCGCGGTTCCTGTCGAGACCTTCATCATGACCCGGTTTCATTCTTGATCTCCTGCGCTGCCGGTAGCAGCCCTTCGAGCACGGTGACGCAGCCATCGAGATCGTTGACGGCCAGATGCGCGTAGCGCATCGTCATCGACAGCGTCTGATGACCCAGCCACATCTGCACACGCCTGATATCGATGCCGCCCCGGACGAGGCGCGCAGCACAGGTGTGACGCAGGATGTGCGGCACGACCTGGTGGTCGGCGCCAAGTCCGACCTCGGCTTTCGCCTCGTTCAGATGGCACCGAACTGTGCCTGGCTCAACTTGGTGAACGGGCCTTTCGGCCGAGAGCGTCCGTTCGGAGGCAGCTTGATCACCTCCTTGACCCGCTCGGTCATCGGGATGGTGCGGCTGCGACCGGATATGATGGTCTGGAAACTGACGCGATGTCCTTGATGTCGTTCCACGTCAGCCCGAGCGCTTCGCCGAGACGGCAGCCGCTATCGACCAGGAAGACGGAAAGCCTGTAAGCCTCCTCGCTGCGGCTCTTGATGGCGGCGAACAGCCGCGCCTCTTCATCCCTCTCGAGAAAACGAATCCGTCCCGCCCGCTCTTTCTGGCGGCGGAACTCGTGCAGGCTCTGGAGATCTCCCATGCTGTAAGCCTTGCGGAACAGTGGCCGGGAGTTTCGGATCAACCAAAAGATTGAGCCTCCCCTAGCAGGGCAGCGCCTTCGACCACTCGGCCGCCTCTGCGTTGCGCCGCTGGATAAAGAAAAGCGCCGGCACAATCAACAAGGCCCTTGTCATTATATGGAGAAGGGTGAGCGCGCCGAACATTTCGGCCTTTCGTCGGGTGCGGCGGATCTGCGGCAATTCCCTGGCTGGCGACTCGCGACCTCGCCATATTCCGTCCTCCGATCGCTGGATTCGGCTGGAAACAAGCGGTTGCGGCGGCCCCGATGGTTAACGAGAGCTTTCCAAGTGAGGCCAAATCGTGACGTTTCTGCAACACAGGTCAGGGATAGCAGCCGAACGGCCCTTTCGCCGGTACGATCGTTGTTGAACGCCGCTGGCTCATGGGTAATGTCGGTTTCGAGGAAGCGGCGCGGTGCGCATCTTTTTCGGTAGTGGGGATGGGGCAGGGAACGCTGTCCTTCAGCAAAGAATACCCAGACCCGTTTTTTAACTTTTGACTGGAGGTCAGAAAATGAACATCAAGAGCCTTCTCCTCGGCTCCGCTGCGGCTCTGCTCGCAGTTTCCGGTGCGCGCGCCGCCGACGCCGTCGTCGTCGCCGAGCCGGAGCCCGCTGAATACGTCAAGATTTGCGACGTCTACGGCGCTGGCTACTTCTACATCCCCGGCACCGAAACCTGCCTGCGCATCGGCGGCTATGTCCGTTATGACATCAGCGGTGGCGACGTCGGTTCGTTCGATGGTGCGAAGTCCCGTGACGTGGAGTCCGGTGACGAACAGGAGACTTGGCGCAAGAAGGCCCGCTTCACGCTGAAGACCTGGACCGGCCAGGAAACCGAACTCGGCACCTTGAAGACCTACACCGAGACCCGCTTCAACTTCAACAATCGCAACGGCTATGCCACCTACAATGGCAATCCTGCCGGTAACTCGGGCGCCTCGCTGAACTTCGCCTGGATCCAGCTCGGCGGCCTGCGCGTCGGTAAGGACGAATCGGCCTTCAACACGTTCATCGGTTATGCCGGCAACGTGATCCAGGATACGCTTGTTCCTTACGGCGACTTCGACACCAACGTCGTGCAGTACTACTTCGACGCCGGCAACGGCTTCTCGGCGGTGGTTTCGCTTGAAGAAGGTTCGGGCGCAGGCTCTCCTGGTGCCTACGGCGTTGGCACGATCGACAGCTACGTTCCGCATGTCGTCGGCGGCGTGAAGTGGACGCAGGGTTGGGGCGCCATCACCGGTGTCGTCGCTTATGACAGCAACTACGAAGAAGTGGCCGGCAAGGTTCGCTTGGACGTGAATGTCTCCAGCGCACTGTCGCTGTGGATCATGGCTGGCTACGGCACCGACGACAATTACAACGATCCTACCTATGCGCTCCCGGCTGGCGGCCGCGGCTTCTACAAGCAGTGGGGCGGCAACTGGGCAGTGTGGGGCGGTGGCACCTACAAGTTCAACGAGAAGACCTCGTTCAACGCCCAGGCTTCGTATGACGACTGGAAGAACCTCGGCATCGCGGCGAACATTGCCTATGACATCGTTCCTGGCTTCACGGTCACGGCCGAAGTCGACTACCTGCACGCAGGTCATTTCGACGATGTGGGCTTCTCGAACTGGACGAATGCCGACAAGAAGAACAGCGTCGGCGGTATGCTCCGCTTCCAGCGCTCCTTCTAACAGGCGCTGCCTGATTGAAATCGAAAAACCCGGCGGGCAACCGCCGGGTTTTTTCATGCCGTTCGTATGGAACTTCGGACAGCCGATGGCATGGCCGCCCGCCTGCTGCCACGCTTGCAGACGTGGAAGAGCAATCCTCGCAGCGAAAGGAAAGAAGGAGCCAAAACTGCTTGGCAAAGCGACGCGCGAAGGTGGGAGGCTCTGTGGCCAGGATACGCAGGCGGGACAGAGCGGGTGTGAAGGAACTCAGCCTGAGGAAACCCTCCCGGCGGAAAGCGTACGCCAGCGGGATAGGATGCAACCTAAGATGCGCGTAGCATCAAGCACTACCTGTCAAACCTCGGCAAGATCGCCCAAGGCTTCGATCAACGGCTGAATCTCGCTTTCGTAATTCTTCCAACGCTTGACGGATGACGTATAGATCGGCTGGCGGACCTGCCAATTGCTGTAGGTATTTACGGAGCCGCCCCTGTCAAAAAAGCGCAGGCAGGCATCGTCCCACGGCAGTCCGAGATAATCTATGAGCCGGCGCGACTGCTGCTCCTGATTTTCGATCAACGTCTCGTAGCGATTTTCGAAAATACGACCCGGGAAAACACTATCCCAATGCCGCATCAAGCGATCATATTCCCTGTAGTAAAGCCCCAGCGTCTCAAGATCGGCACTGTAGCTGTGGGCTCTATTGAACTGCAGGACGAAACAGGAGATGCAATTGTCGATGGCGTCGCGACGACAATGAATAATACGCGCTTTAGGGAAAAGAACGCCAACCAGGCCGATCATCTCGAAATTGTGAGGCATCTTGTCAACAATTCGCAGCGAGTCGGGAGCCCGCTCGCGCAGATAAGCAAGGTGCTCTTCGGCCAAAGTCCTGGTCAGATCGGGAGTAATCATCGCGATCGATTGACCGAGGCTCGCGTTGGAGCCGTCTACGACACCGAGTCCACTGGCTATTCGCCTAAGCTTGCTGAGCTCGCCTGCGCCATGAACATTGGGGTGGCTGGCACAGATCTGCTCCGTCAATGTCGTGCCCGAACGGGGCATGCCGACGACGAATACAGGCGCCTCCGAGGGATTGCCGTACGCGGCTCTTGAAGCGACCAGTTCCGGCGTGAAGGTTTCGATCATGACATCGACCCAGCGACGGTAAGATTGCAGATCGAATGTATGGCCCCCGGCTTGATTCCCCCTCTTGAAGTGATCCATCGCCTCCTTATAGCGATGGAGGTCGTTGAGAACCTTTCCCGCGGCGTGATGAAGCGCTGCCGCTCCCTCCGGTCCATGGCCCGGGTCTTGAAGCTCCGTCAGGATTGCCCCGAGTTCTGGCGGCTCTCCAGCGAATTTGCGCGTGTGTACAAGTGCATTGTGGGCAGCCGGTACCGCGATGCGCCGTTCTATTGCCTCTTTCAGATGAACCCCGGCTTCGTCCATACGGCCGAGGCTTGCGAGCGCGCGGGGCAGCCCCAACCGGGCTACGGGATGATCTCGGTCGACCCTGAGCGCCTTCTCAAAGAGCGGCAGCGCCATTTCCCCCTTGTCAAACGCATTGTATGCATCGCCCAAGGCGCAAAGCGCTTCCACCAGATCCGGCTTCAAGTCCAGGGCATACTGAAGGTGCCTGATCGCCGGCGTAAATTCGCTGACCTTCAAATAGGTCTCGCCGAGGCTGAGATGGTAGTAGGGGTTCTGCGGATCCTCTGCCACCGCCCGAGCGAAATATCGCAGTGACTTTTCGTTATCGAAACCGACCCCGAGCGTTCCCAGGATATACAGAGCTAGGGGATGGTTTGACGTGCGAGCCAGGACCCTGAGGCACAGTTCCTCAGCCTCGGACAGACGTTCGGCCTGCTGCAACTCGAGCGCCTGCCGTAAAAGCAAGTCGTCGGCGTGGCTGCGGTGGGGGCCTGCCTTAGACTGCGCTTTGAGTGGCGTAGCCTTCGGTGATGCCGCCTTCGGCGAAGGTTGGGTCTTGAGGTGCTTTGCCCATGCGGGCGGCAATCGGTTGCTCATCCTGTCTGGCTAGCAAAAGGGGCTTGGAGAATCCAGCCTAGATAGCCGTTTTGCGCAGAGCGCCGGCGTGGCCCATCGATTGACGGCGCTCTTTGCTATTCCATTGTGCTGGCTTTTTTTCGGCGACGAATGGTGTGCGATTGCGCGGCGGCCATTTTTAACGCGGGTGTGATGTCCAACGGCGCATTCTCTGCCCCATGTGGATTCTGTAGCCCCTGGACCTGGACGGTTGGGAATGGGAGTTCGATGCCCTGCTCCTTGAAGACCTGGCGGAGGCGTACATAGAATTTGCGTTTCATAGCGAAGGCGCCTCCCGGTCTGGTTGTGGCCTTGACCCTCAATACGATGCCGTACTCGCCGAACTCCTGCACGCCCTGCATTTTGATCGGGTCGAGCACCCAGTGTTTGAACTCGGGATCTTCCGCCAATTCGAGGCCGATCCGCTTGATCAGCTTGCGAGCGAATTCGATATCGGTGTCATATCCGACGGTGATGTTGAATTTGTCGATAACCCAGTCACGGCTCTGGTTCTGGACGGCCCCGAGTTCACCGAAAGGAATCGTAAACAGCGGACCCCGATGGTGGCGCAGCTTCACCGAACGCAGCGAAAAGCTTTCTACAGTGCCCTTGTAATTGCCGGAGGAAATATATTCGCCGACACGAAACGCATCGTCGAGCAGAAAAAACACGCCCGAAATGATGTCCTTGACGATGGTTTGTGCCCCAAAGCCCACCGCCACGCCGACAACGCCAGCGCCTGCGATCAGCGGGCCGATCTGAATACCGAGCGAGGCGAGTATCATAAGCACCGCCATCACGATGATCGATGCGAGCAGAATGTTCTGGAGGATCGGCAACAGCGTGTGCAGCCGCGCCTGCTGCGGATCGAGCATCGGGGCCTCTTCGTCGCTGATGACAGGGTGTGGTGTTTCAATCCCCAGCTTTCGTTCGATCAAGGCCTTGATGATCGACCAGCCGAAATCGGCCGCGAGGGCAATGACCACAACATTAATCAGGCCGCGCAATATGAAGGTCGTCGTATCGCTGTCGCGCATGGATTGCATGTCCAGACCCCAGACACGCGCGAGAAAGTAAGCCGCCGCCAGGATAAAAATCATACGGATCCCGCGATCGATGACAGCGATCGCCACCGCCGGGATCGTAGGTCGGCCGAGATCTTCCGAACCTGGCCGCAGGACGAAATTAACTCCGCGCTGCGTCATCACGATCGCCAACGGCAGGAAGAATGCGGCGAAGGTGAACCAGAACATTACATAAAGCCCGGCGATGCGCTGCAGGAACAGGACGACCAAATAAGCCGTCAATAGCCATGTCGCTTCCGTGTGAACGCTGTGGCGCGCACCGTCTCGCTGCGTTCTTGGCCGACGCCAGATGGCCAGCAGCAAAAGCAACAGCAGCACGAAATCGGCGCCAAGCGACAGGACCATCATTCCGTCCTGATCGATGCCGAGACCTGGCAAGAGGATGAACGCGGCGGCGAAGAAGGCGAAGACGCCAACGATTCGAGGTAGCCAATAGGACCAATGGTCAGCCGCTTCGTTGGTGATCGGCAAAGCACGAACTTCTACAGCGTTCTCGACGTTCATGAAGGAAGGGACGAGTATGGCCATGACGTACATGCGCACACCCCATGTAATGACTGCCGCCATCAGAAATGTCAGTACAATCTCGCGGATAAGCATTGGCCAGTCGAACAGCATGAACGCGCCGGCGCTGCCCAGTGCGAACGAGACGATCAGCATGCTGGAATAAAGCATGCGACCGCCGATTTTCTTGGCCCGCCCAACGGGCGTACCCTTCGGTTGCGCGATAATCCAGAGACGAAATGGACGGGTCAACTTGTATGTTGCCCAAGTGAACGCCAGGCCGGCAGCGATGAACATCGCAATCAGCAAGAGTACACCGGCAGATCCCTTGCTGGACATATCCTCCATGGTCTCTGCCCGAACGCGCGCGAACTGGCTTGGCAGCAGGGGCAAAGTGTGCACGATTATTCCGATATGATGCCTGATCATATCGAGCGTCGAGGATGCCATCGTATTCATCTGGCCTGGTGCGGTCGCTGCGCCGGACGGTGCGTCGGCCGGAGAAGCTCCTGTCTCCGCAGGCGCTCTCGTTGACCCAGCGTCCTGATTTCGCTGTTCGGCCACCCAGGCCTTCACTGACGCATCGTCGAGCAGCTCGAATAGCTGTTTGACCCTTTCAGGCGGGACGGTTGCCGGCGCCTGAGCCTCTGCCTGACCAGCCAACAAGAGGGCGATCCCAACAATCAGCGCCCTGGCAACCAGGACAAACATCGCGCCCAGATGTCGGAGACGTTGTGTCGGGCGTGCCAGATACTTGGCTCCCAATCGTCGAATCATGAGTGGCATCGTGCTGTTAGCCTTCCGGTCAAATCGGCAAGCAACGACATCTATGCCCGCCATTGCTCCTACGTTGAAGAGCCGATGTTGTGATACAAGACTCCATCGTTCAAGCTAGACCATTGCGTAGGGTCTGGTCGCGCAAATCATGGATCAGCAATTCGAAGACGCTGGGCGTCACGGTGCTTTTGGTAGAGCAGAACGCGTGTGCCCCGCTGGGCATCGCCGACCGAGGCTATGTGATGGAAACTGGGCGCATGACCCTGCAGGGCCGGCCGAGGACTGATTGCAGACGAGCGGATACGCGCGCCTATCTGGGTTCCGACACAGCTGTACACATGAAGGCAGCCAAAAGCATCGCCGTGTGCGTCTATCCTCGCACAATGCGATAGACAGTCGCATCGCCCTCCACACCTCGAAGAGGCGCATCAAACGCGACGATGCCTAGGCCGGCAAGCAGGTCGCTCACGCCTGGCGCGGAATAGAGCGCTTCGGAGATGCAAATCTGCCCGGCTTCCGCCAGTGACTGCACGCGTGCCGCGACATTAACGGTCTGGCCGAAGTAGTCGAGGTTCTCGTTGAGTGTGACGGCGATCGATGGACCGCAGTGGGCACCCATCTTTAGGATGATCCCCGGCCTGACATTGTCGCAGTTGAAGCGATCGATTTCTTCAAAAATGTGAAGGGCGGCCGAAATCGCATCCGGTGGCCGCGAGAATACTGCCATGACCGCATCTCCGATCGTCTTTACGACAGCGCCGGAATGCTGGTGGACCGCAGCATTGAGAAGCGCGAAATGCTCGCGGACTAGAGCATAGGCGTTGAGGTCGCCCAGACGCTCATACATGGCGGTGGAGCCCTTGAGGTCCGTAAACAGGAAGGTGATCTGCCGGATGCCGAGCCCCTCCTTCTCGTCGACACGCTCGGAACGGAAGAGCTGGCGGAAGGTTTGTCGCGCAAGCAGAGCCCCGCCGGAAACATATGGATCGAAATCGAGCGCCGGTTTGGTCTTCAACGCGACAAGCTCGGGCGGCCAGTTGATGAGAAGCAACGAGCCACGACCGGACCCGGTATTTGCAACTTCAATGACAACCGGACCGGGCGGCACGACCGGCAACGCCGGCAAGAAACGCTTGCCGTCATAGTTGATCTTAAGAAGTGTCGGCGCCAACACCGGATCCCCTGTTATAGCTACAGCGAACGCCGCCTGTGTCTGCACGTTGACGCCCGACAGGGATCCGGCATCGAGGTCGGCGCGCAGCATTGTCGTGGTGCCCGGAGGCAGGAACGTCATGCCCCGCACTAAGCCTCGCAAAAGGTCCAGAAAACGCACGTCCTGCCCGGGCAGCCGCCCGTCATTGCCAAAGCGTAGCTTCCAATGAAAATCCTCGACAGAAAGCGTCTCGGGCTCGTGGAACGGAAGGCGCCGCAAATGGGGCGACACAGAGAAGGAGACCTCGATGAAATCGTCGAGGTCTGTATCGCCCGATACGTCGCACAGGCCGCAGACGTAATGGGTCTGCAGTGTGCGCAGGGCGCCGAAACTGTCGAGCACCATCCCGGACTGGGGACAGAGCACGTCCCAGCTCATATCGAACAGGCCGCAGCGAGCCGCGTGAAGGAAGAGGTCGATTGCTTCAGGCTCGGCGATTGCGCGGTCCCGGGCGAAGGCCAGCGGATTGACACGATACAACGCAAGGTCGTCGCCGCTCCTGATAAGCGTTTCGAATTTTGAGATGACGCGCGGGCTCCATGCTCGCGCTTGCTCGATCTCGGTCATCTTGCGTTCGAGAAGACGATCGTTGACCACTGGAACAACAGCTCCACCGTTTGCCCTGCGGCAGCTTACCAAAAACCTGCCCCGATGCGAATGGATGGAAATCCTTCGTCTGTCTCGAGCCTTAGGGCGGCACGTGCCACACTGGTGCAGGTGCTCTGAATGTCGGCATAGGGTTGTCGGCGTTTTTGCCTGCTCGATCAGCCGCACGCGCCTTTCGATCTCCGCGGAAATCAGGCGATCGCCGCAATCTGTTCGCGTGAGCCATCGTCAACAGCCATGTCTCGAGCGCTCCCTAGGACCGCAAGGTCACGCTGCGAAGCGTCTCGTCGACTTTGGGCATTGTGGGCGGAAATAATGACACTGACAAAGTTCACCGTTCAATTGAGCACGGCCTCGACGATGGCAACAAAATCATCGAGCGAGCGATCCCCACGAATCTCGATGCGCGGAAGGTCGATGGGGTCGCTATTGAGGTCCGCCGGCCCGTGTCTGGCGCCGAAGCCGATCCGATAGCCGGACTCCTTCGCCAGCCTGCCGAGCCGTCGATCGGTGACAGAGAAGGGTGCCGCGAACGCCGAGGTTGGCCGGCCGGTCCACCGTTCGATGAACATACGAGACCGCAGGAGCTCGGCGGCCAATTCAGAGCTCGACAGACCATCGATGGGGCGGTGCGTCGCCAGGTGGCTGCCGAAGAAAGCACCTTCGGCGGCGAGACGGCGCACGGTTCCGGCGTCCATAAGCGGCGTCGGCGGACCGCTGAGAGCGTCCCACTTTGCACTTTCACCCACCAGGTCCGTGACCAGGAACACTTCCGCGGCCAGGTCGTGCGCACGCAAGATCGGCCAGGCATGGTCGGCAAAGTTCTGGAAGCCGTCATCGAAGGTGATGAGCACCGGGCGGCCAGCGAAAGGCTGACGGTTGGCGATGGACCATTCCAGTTGCTCGGACATGATCGCGTGAAAGCCATTGGCGCGCAGCCACGCCATCTGGCTTGCGAATGCAGCGGGCGTGAGCCGGAAACGCGCGAGCGCGGCCGGACCTTCATCGGCGACGCTGTGATACATGAGGACAGGGATACGTTGCCGTCGCTCGCTACGCGCGACGTCACGGCGTAAGACCCGCGCCCCGCCCCAGACGATATTTCGCGCGACCCCGATTCCAAGGGGTGCGCGGACCGGCACATGATCAATCACCGGCTCCGTCGCCACGTGATCCGGCGACAGGCGGCAGAAGCGATCTATGCGATAGAGTTCGGTCTGGATCGATTGCGTAAGGACGAGGCCTTCGGTCTCTGCCAGGGTTTGCGAGATCGTTTGTGCACCGAATGTGTTCCAGTCGAAACCCGTCCTTTCAATATTGTCGCGTAGCACGAATGCGTGTGCGCTGATGAAACTCCCGCCAGGCGCCAGTGCCTCAACGAATTTTTTGGCGATGCGCCGCAACCCGGCGAGATCATCGAGGTAGTAGAGCACTTCCGAACAGACGATCAGATCCATCTCATTGGGCAGCGTGTCCGCAAAAAAATCCAGTACGCCGAACTCGACATTCGGTTGGTCGATGCAGCGCGCGCGCGCCCGCTCGATGGCTACGGCGGAAATGTCGGTGGCAGTCAAATGGCCCACTCGGGGCGCCAATTGGCGCGTAAAATGGCCTTCCGCACAGGCCAGTTCAAGCGCCCGTCCGATGGGACCGGCCGGCAGAATTTCGAGCTGCCGCTCATACTTTTCCTGTTCGTAGGGCGAGCTGTAGTTCCAGGGATCCTCTGTCGCGAAATACCGGTTCCAGAACGACGTACGATCCTTGTTGTGGCCATTCGAGGCCGGTGCACGGCGCGGCGCCGGAAGCGGCTGCGTTGCTTCGGCGCTTGACCGAACCAGTTCCCGCGCTTCCGACATCAATTGCGCGAGTTTACCGAAGTGGCTGTCCGGATCAGGCCGGCGTTCCGCTGTGGTCGACAGTGCCTCGGCGGCCAGCGTGCTTGATGTGTCGGCACCGTCGTCCTTTTGTTTTAGGAAATTCCGGATCAGTTCAATCCAATGGCGCCTTGTCACTTTCCCGAGTACGCCGAACTGCACGACAGCCTCGATCTGGCTATCCATCATCAGGTAGGCATAGATTTGATCGATTCCTTCCGGAAGCTCGGTCGAGGCTGGATTTCGAGCGTCGACGCGAATTCCGAGGGTGCGCGCCAGCCTGCGGGGAGCGGCAAGATCGTCGGCATGGAGCAGCATTTGCTCGAGATGATACTGGACCCGACGACCCGCAACCGGGTCGCCCCAGACCTTGCCGAGTTCGATGATCAACTCGGTGATGGCGCCGCCAAACCTGTCCCACAGGGCAGCCATATGGGCTGGCACCGATAAGCTTCCTACCATCAGGCCGTCGAAGGCCACCTTGGCGATCTCGCGCGCCCACTTACGCCTTGCCGGGAGCGCGCGCAGGGATTGCGGGTTGATCAAGCCGCCGTCGCTGCCGCAATCCGACGCAGCGTTCCACAAGGCAAACCACGCCAGTGCTTCGGAAGCGGTGCGGCCGTCCGCCGAGATCGCCCCATTGGCATGCGCCGGCGCGGGGTGCCTGACCCTCGGGTCGGTGGAAAAACCGCGGGCGACAACGATTTCCGCGTCTTCCAGCATTTGCTTCGCATTGCGGGTAAGCGCGTTGGGGCTGGTCCGATAAAAGGCGAGCGGCTCGTCCACCATCACCCAATTTTTGCCCAGACGTGCGACGCGCTGCCACAGATCCCATCCCTCGCAGGTGGAAAGCGACACATCAAAACCGCCCAACTCCACAACCGTCGCCCGATCGACCAGCAGCGCGTGAGTGGCGATGGCACATCGGCGGGCGAACGTTTCGAAGGGCTGGCTTGCGACCTCGGGCGCGATGCTCGCCGGGGTGAGTGCTCCATTGGGCATCACGCGCCGCGAACCGCAATAGGCGGCCACTGCATCAGGAGCGGCTTTCAGTGCGGCCAGCATTTTCGTAAGGAAGCTGGCATCCACCCAGTCGTCGGCATCCAGGAACATCAGCCAGTGGCCGCGCGCCGCCGAAATCCCATTGTTACGTGCGCCGGCGGGGCTTTTCGCGCAAGAACTCAAGGTCCGAAATCGGGCATCCTGTTCCACATAAGCGGCGATGATCGCGGGGGTGCGGTCCGTGGAGGCGTCGTCAACGATGATCGCCTCCCAATACGCGGTTTCCTGATCGAGAAGGCAATCGAGTGCGCGCGTCAGCGTTACCTCCGCGTTGTGCGCAGGAACTACGATTGAGACCAATGGACTATACGCCACGTTGTCTCACCCGCGCCCGGTTCGTAACAGGTAGAACAAGTTGCGTTGATCTTTGTCGGCGCACGCCGTCACGATCGATGCCGATCCATTCGAGCCCAACGTCGACCATGACTATACCCAATATCCGGCAGGTCTGCCGGCGAATGCCGGCATGCATTGCGCCGATGTTTTGCTCGACATTGAACATCGGTACCACACCCTTGCGGTAGCATTATTCTGGATCATTGAGCTTTCGTTTTCTTCTGCAAGAGTTGGGAATGTCGAAACCCGATACCGGAATCGGATGGCAGCACTGCCCTGTCAAGATCGGGGCCAATTAGGGTAGCAAAAAAAGACCTGAAGACAGGCGTGAATGGCAGGCGCTCATGCCCGAGCCTTAGTGCTGCGCCGCCCGGCAACAAAAGATGGTCACGGGCGAAGACGCGAGGGCAAGCTGATCCTGATCGAACTAATCGGAACCGCGGCCGAACTGCGAGCGCGCCGCAGTTGCTAATCATAGATCCAGGGCGCCGCCAATCTACGCACATGATAACGCAAGAGGGTCTGTTCACTGGGCAGATTGTCGAGCTCGAGCCGTATGTCAAATTTACGCGTGAACCGGCTTAGGCGGAGAAGATTCCGGCTTGCGAGCCGGGTATTTTGCTGACATCTTTACTAGTTGCTAAATTAGCACGCTGGTAGCTGTTTAAATGAAGGGTATAGGGATGGCCAAGGAATCTTCGAGTACCGCTTCTCCGGCAAATAAAGCGGACGGAAATCTGACAAGTAATGCAGACGCCAACGGGCTCGCCTTCATGGCGGGCCAGGCTCGCGAGAGCGGGACCCCCGGCGACGCTGTAGGTGTCGACAAGATACGTGATCTGCTGTTCGGCAACCAGATGCAGGACTATGACCGCCGCTTTTCCAAGCTTGAAGAACGGGTCTTGCAGCGCTTCAAGGATGTCGAATCCGAGGCCAAGCGCAATCTTGAAATGTACGAGTCAAATGCGAAAAAGCAGATCGACTCGCTTGCGGCGCAGTTGCGGAACGAAAAAGACGCGCGAGCCGACGCCGACAAGGAGATTGACCGAAATCTTCGCGAACAAAATCAGGCGCTTGAAAAGCAGGTGCGCGCATTGTCGGATCAATTGAACGAGCTTGAGCGCGAAATTGCCGACCGGATAAATCGAAACGATCATTTGCTGCGTGAGGAAATCAAGCAAAAGAATGAAGGCATTCAGATGCTGATGGAAAAAATGTTTTCCGATCTCGGCAACGTCAAGACCGATCGAAATCTTTTGGCTGGCCTGTTTGTCGAGGTTGCAAAATGTCTGAATCAGGATCCCGTCGGCAGCAAGAACAACTCGGACCGTAGCTGGAAAGTGAGTTGATCGGATTTGACGTCGACCGTCGACCCAATCAGCCTTCCGCATAGAACAGCCTCGAACGATACAGAGATTGATCGCGAGGCTCTGGCCCGTCTTTTGATCGAAATTGCCCGGAACGTTGATCCGGACTACCGTGCGCGTCTCGACGGAGTTCCATCCGCCGATCCTCGCATGGAAACGCTGCGCCAGTTGCTGGTCAGCCGCGAAATTTCAGAGCTTTCACGAGTTACGCATCTGCTCGACGAACCGGAGCAGCTTGCCGCAGCAGTGGGCGACGTGCTTCCCAGTGCGGCCGCACGAGCCCCTCATGCGCAACTCGGCGAGGCCCTTACGCCGGCTGTCGAAAGGGCTGTGCAACGGTCGATCCAGAAGAGCCCGCGCACGCTGACAGATATATTATACCCTGTGTTTCTTCCAGCAATTCGCAAGTCAATCGGGGAAAGGATTGACCAGACCTTTCAGTCGCTGAACGAAACCTTAAGGCATATATTTACCTGGCATGGGCTAAAATGGAGAATTGAGTCTTGGAGAACCGGAGCCAGCTTCTCGGAAGTTGTACTTAAACATTCTCTTCTTTATCGTGTTGAGCATGTCTTTCTCATTAACCGCACTTCTGGGCTTTTGATAGCGCATGTAGCTGCCGACAATGCGACGAGCGAAGATCCTCAACTGATCTCTTCTATGCTGAGTGCAATCCAAGACTTTGTGAAGGACTCATTCAACGAGAAGGAGCAGAGCGGCCTGGACACTATTCGTTTTGGCGACCTTCGTCTCTGGTCAGAAGTAGGACAGTTCGCGACCCTGGTTTCGGTGATCCGAGGAAACCCCCCAGAAGGACTGCATGACATAGTTCGCGACGTGTTGCTCCGTGTCCATGAGGACTACTCGCAGGCTTTAATGGAGTTTGACGGCGACGGGTCGCAGTTGGCCGGCATAGAGGCGCAGCTGCAGACTTGCGTCGAGCTGAAGCAGGAGGAATCAAACCAGGGATTTCCGTGGCTGGTGGTGGGCCTGGGCCTGCTGCTGTTGGTTCTGGCAGGCGGTTGGTTCTTTCTTTCATGGCAATCCGGGCAGCGCTGGCAGGCTTATGTGTCGCGACTGGAGAGCCAGCCGGGCATCATCGTTGCCGAACAAAAGATACGCGATGGCCAATTCTATATTGCCGGCCTGCGAGACCCGCTTGCCGCTGACCCGCAAGTCCTGCTGTCGGGAACGCAGGTCGATCCGGGCAGGGTCCATTCGCAGTGGCAATTTTATCAGAGCCTCGAACCGGAGTTCGTGTTGAAGCGGCTGACGGCATCGCTGGCTCCGCCGGCGTCAGTACGGCTTGCCATCGTCGCTGGGCGCATCGTTGCCCAGGGTGAGGCTCCCGACACCTGGATAGATCGGGCGCGCGCAGCGGCCCGACAGCTTTCGGCAGGCGGCCCGGTGTTCGATATCTCAAGGGTCCGCGATGTAAGCCCCGAAGCACGCGCGGCAGAGCACTGGCAGGCCTATGTGTCGCGACTGGAGACCCAGCCGGGCATCATCGTTGCCGAACAAAAGATACGCGATGGCCAATTTTATATTGCCGGCCTGAGAGACCCGCTTGCCGTCGACCCGCAAGCCCTGCTTTCGGGAACGCAGGTCGATGCTGCCCGGGTCCATTCGCAGTGGCAATCCTATCAAAGCGTTGAGCCGGAGTTCGTGTTGAAGCGGCTGACGGCGTCGCTGGCTCCGCCGGAGTCAGTACGGCTTGCCATCGTCGATAGGCGCATCGTTGCAGAGGGTGAGGCTACCGACACCTGGATAGATCGGGCGCGCGCAGCCGCCCGACAGCTTTCGGCAGGCGGCCCGGTATTCGATGTCTCAAGGGTCCGCGATGTAAGCCCCGAAGCACGCGCGGCAGAGCACTGGCAGGCCTATGTGTCGCGCCTGGAGACCCAGCCGGGCATCATCGTTGCCGAACAAAAGATACGCGATGGCCAATTCTATATTGCCGGCCTGCGGGACCCGCTTGCCGCCGACCCGCAAGCCCTGCTGTCGGGAACGCAGGTCGATCCCGGCAAGGTCCATTCGCAATGGCAATCCTATCAGAGCCTTGAACCGGAGTTCGTGTTGAAGCGGCTGACGGCGTCGCTGTATCCGCTGAAATCGGTTCGGCTTTCGATCGTCGACAATCGCATTGTGGCCGAGGGTGAGGCTCCCGACACTTGGATAGATCGGGCGCGCGCCGCGGCCCGACAGCTTTCGGTAGGCGGACCGGAATTCGACATCTCCAAGGTTCGTGATGTGAGCCCCGAAGCACGCGAGGCGGAGCACTGGCAGTATTATGTGTCGCGACTTGAGGCCCAACCGGGGATCATCGTCGCCCAGCAGACGGTTAGGGGCGGCCAATTCTACATTTCCGGCCTGAGAGACCCGCTTGCCGCCGACCCGCAAGCCCTGCTGTCCGGAACGCAGGTTGATCCCGCCCGCGTTCATTCACAGTGGCAATTCTTTCAGAGCCTTGATCCAAAGTTCGTGGTGAAGCGGCTGACGGCGTCGCTGTCCCCGCCGAAATCGGTTCAGCTTTCGATCATCCAAGGTCGCATCCTAGTCGTGGGGGAGGCTCCTGCCGGCTGGATCAACCGGGCGCAGGCCGCCGCCGAACAGCTTTCGGCGGACGGAGTGGTTCTGGATGTCTCGCAGCTGCACGAGCTGAACCTTGCGGACCTTAATTATTTGAGAGAGGCCATCCAGACGACCGATATTTTCTTCTCTTCCGGCAAAGTTGTGCCGGGACCTGAGCAGTTGCCGGTTCTCGACAGGTTGGCGAATCAAATAAAGGAATTCGCCCAAGATGCCCGCAAGTCAGGCGTAACAGCACGGTTCATGTTGACCGGGCATTCGGACGCCACTGGCCGTGAGACGGCCAACGCATCGATCAGTGCAGCC
Organism: Mesorhizobium sp. B2-5-13; assembly: GCF_006440535.1. Taxonomy (NCBI): domain Bacteria; kingdom Pseudomonadati; phylum Pseudomonadota; class Alphaproteobacteria; order Hyphomicrobiales; family Phyllobacteriaceae; genus Mesorhizobium; species Mesorhizobium sp. B2-5-13. Next base: position 191,891 of record NZ_VFUI01000009.1, read on the forward strand.
CGCGCCGAGACCGTTCGTGCGCTTCTCAACAAACGCGGCGTCGCTCCGGAACTGCTGCTGGTTCGGGGCGCGGGCACTTTTGAGCCGCTGGTGCCTGAAAACAGTCAAGCCGGGAGCTCCACCAATCGCCGGGTTTCGATTACGGTAAACCTGGACTAGGGGGGCCCAAGATGGTGCAAAAAAAGATCTGCATGCTGGGCGGGTTCGCTGTCGGAAAGACGAGCCTGGTTCGCAGGTTTGTGCAAAGCATCTTTTCAGAAACCTACCTGACCACGGTGGGAGTGAAAATCGACAAGAAGAATGTCGCACTCCCGGATAAAACCGTCGATCTGATTTTGTGGGACTTGGCCGGCGAAGACGACATCGGCTCATTCCGCGTCAGCTATGTTCGAGGTGCAACCGGGCTTGTGCTAGTCGTCGATGGAACCCGCGCTGCGACGCTTGCCGTGGCGCTCACGCTGCGCGAACGGGCCGAGGCCGAATTTGGCCCAATGCCGTTCGTAGTGCTGATCAACAAATCCGACCTGGCCGATCGGTGGGCAATATCGGATAGTGATATCAACGAACTCAGGCAGCGTGGATGGCAAATCTATCTCACGAGTGCGCTGTCGGGTGAGAATGTCGATGATGCGTTTCGTCAACTTGCCTTGATGGTAACCAAGTAGACCATGCGCGGATTGCCCAAAGAAGTTAGCAGTTGGATTTTCAATTTCTTCTACAATGGGAACTCCGTCGCGTATCTGAAAATCGACACTCAGCTTTGCGTGGCTGCGAAGGGCGGTAATGTTGAGCATTACGGGCTCTCATCGCTTCGCATTGGCGAGCCTGTTGCCGAGCAGCTTGAATTCATGGAAGGTTTGCTGCCTTGCCCGGAGCTTCCTTTTCACATTGCCATGGTCGAACTGCCCAGCGGGCGTGTCGCTGACCTTCATTTTTTTGCTGACAGTGCCTGCGTGTGGCTGCTCTTTCTTGACGCGACTGCCGAACGCGACAATAGGCAGCGGCTTCAACAAAAGGCTTATGAAATGACACTCCTGCAAGAGAGGGAGCGTCAACTCAACGAGAAATTACAATCGACGAACGAGGCGTTGAGGAAGAGCCAGGAGGGATTGGCGCGTGAATACCAGCGCGCCGAAACCCTGCTCCTCAACATTCTTCCGGCGTCGATCGCGGAGCGGTTAAAAGCGCACAAAAAAATTGCTGACAACCACGCAGAAGTGAGTGTGCTTTTTGCCGACATAGTCGGTTTTACAGAACGAGCGCGGAGCGTCGGAGCCGTGACGACGCTCGCTATTTTAAATTACTTCTTCAAGGCGGCGGATCGTCTCTCGGAACGATACGGCTGCGAAAAGATCAAAACAATCGGCGATTGTGTGATGGTAGTCGCTGGCCTGCCCACCGCGCGAGCCGATCATGCGAAGGCACTCGCGCGCTATGCACTTGAGCTGCGTAAGGCGGTCAAGCGCGAACGCTTCGCAGGAGAACCGCTGAGACTCAGAATTGGAATTCACTCAGGGCCAATCGTCGCCGGCGTCATAGGCAAGAGGCGGTTCGCCTATGACCTGTGGGGCGAGACGGTTAATCTTGCCTCGCGTATTCAAACCTCCGCGGAGCCCGATGAAATCCGCATTTCGGATGCAACTCGCCAAATGCTTGGACCAAATTTTGCTTGCGACCCACTCGAGGAAACGGAATTGCGTGGTACAGGTCGTGTGCGAATGTGGCGGCTCCCGGCCTGATTGCCGCGCAGCAGTACCGATCCTGGGCCCATGCATCTCAGGCCCCAAGCTGTAACGCGAAGTTTTGACCGATTGTGGCCTTCATTGTCCGCATTGCAAATGGCAGCAATCCAGTCTTCCGACAACTTATTGGACGACTTGGGACACGGCTGACATCAGCTCTTGCGGGTTTGGCGCCCCAAACATGTATCGTCCACCTTCTGGCACCTCCGTGAAGCTCCAGCGGACGATCCCTTGCCGGTCCAGTAGGAACTGACCGATCAGTTGTCCGTGTCCCGTCGCCATCATCTGCTCGTCGGCTTCGGTCACTTCGTAATTGTCCTTCTTGTCGAGGAATTCGCTGGCCGCAAAAGGATCCATGGGACCGGGCAACTCGCCTGGCATGTCGACCCGCATATCCTTTGCCGCTGCGATCGAGACCTTGTACGGCCAGTTCGTCTCGTTTTGGGTGAATTCGAGATTGGGCAGCCCAAAAGCACGATGTGAAGCGCGTTCAGGATCTGAGGCCGCAAGCAGAGTCGGCATCGGGTGGTAGCGGAAATAAAGACGCGCCCGTTCGATCGGTGTGTTGACCACCGTCAGGCTCTCCACGCCCTTTTCGCGCAGCTCCGGATCAAGCCGCGCCTGAGCGGCGATATGGCGCCGGCAAAACGCACAATGCAGACCTCGAAACAGACCAACCAGCACCGGTTTTTGTCCGCGAAAGTCGTCAAGCGCGATCTTGCCATCCTGGGTAATGGCGTCGAGGACCAAGTTCGGCGCACGATCGCCCGGTTGAAGCGGTACCAAGTCACTACGCGCGGACATTTCCAACCTCCAACCCCGGCTAATCGAGAAAGGGCAGCACCACAAGCGTTTCCGGGTCGAGCCCGTGCTGGGCGCATATACCCTGCGCCAAGGAAAAGTAGCGTTCGGCCTCGGCAAGATTGTCGAAGTCGAGATTAAGCGTTGCCAGACCATCATAGCACGGAAACAGCAGTTGGGGCTCGCCCGTTTCGCGCGCTACCTCCAGTGCTTCGTGGAACAAGCCAAGGGCCAGTTCCGGACGGCCGTTGCACTGGTGGATTTGCCCAAGCACAATCAACGGCACCGGCAGGTGCTCTCGCTGGTCGAGTGCGCGGTCGATCTCGATGGCTTTCTCGGCAGCAGGCACGCCCTCTGTTGGACAGCGATCCGTGAAAGTACAACAAGCGACCGCCAGATTGGCGAGAAGGCGCGCCTGGAAGCCCAAATCCCCAATATGGCGCGCGACGTCGAGACCGCGTCGACAGACCTCCATCGCCTGTGCGGGATCGATGGTCGTGTAAAGCACGCCTAGATTGGTGTAGCCGCGACAGGCCGCGCCCAGCAGACCGGCGGCTTCGGCCAATTCAATGCTATGCTCGACCTGACGCACGGCTTCACGGTTTCGCCCAAGGCGAGCCAGTGCGACAGCCTTGGTATTGAGTGCCTCGGCGGTCACGAGAGTGGCATCACGCCCCACCTCGGAGACATGCTCCGTAGTCCGGGTGCGTACGCAATCCAACGCCGCGTCTGCCCATTTTGCCGCGAGAGCGTGATCTCCGCTACGGAACGCCTGTCGGCCACGTTCTTGCCAGAGATGCGCCTGCTCGACCGGAGCATCCGCTCCATCGAGGAGCGCTGCCGCTTCAGCGTAGCGGAATTCTGCTTTGTCCCGCTTGCCGACGTCCCAGAGCAGCCGACCGATTTTACGCAAAACGCGCGCAGAGGCTACGCGATCAGCCGACTCACGGTATGCCTGCAAGGCCGCCTCGTAGTGGTGGTGCGCGATCTCGCGGCGGCCCGCCGAGCCGCTCAAATCGGCAATGCGCTCGGCAATTGTCAGTTTGAGCGGTGTTTGCCCGGTCGCCTCCAACGCAGTCAGTGCTCGCTCGTAGAAACGAAGGGCGTCGTCGTTGGCGTATATCATGCGGGCGCGATCGCCGGCCGCCTGCAGGTAACGCGCGCCCTTCTCCCGCTCGGCGCTTTGTGCGAACTGGTGACCGAGCACGGTCAAGTCCTCGAGCCGTTCCGGATTATCGCCGCACAGTTGCTCCAAGGCAGCACCTATCCGCCCGTGGATTTCGGTCCGGCGTTGCCGGAGCAGATTCTGGTAGATCACGTCCTGCAGCAAGGTTTGCGTAAAGCGGTAGCTTTGCGACGAGACGGAGCCTGATCCGGCAACTTCCTCGATGATTTCCGCATCGCAAAGCAGTTCGCAGCCTGCTTCTAGCCGGGCGGGGTCGGCTGTCACGGTCTTCAGAAGGGTGGCATCGAAGCGCGCGCCGATTACCGCGGCTTCCTGGGCCAACCGGCGCACCTCTTGTGGCAGCCGGTCGACGCGAGCAAGCAACATTGCCTGGATAGTGGCGGGAATGTCGGTTGCGACTTCGCCTGCTACGGTCCGCCATCGCTGCCCCTCGCGCACCAGTACACCGCGATCAACAAGGCCGCGAACAATCTCCTCTACAAAAAGAGGGTTGCCACCCGCTCGGTCGAGGATCTGATCGACGAGCCCTGCTGCGGAGCTTACCCAGCTCTCGCCGAAAAGCGCCGCCAGCAGGCTGCGTCCTTCATCGCTGTTGAGCGGCGAAAGCCTGAGCGCCGTGTGACTGACCCGACTTGAGTCGAGCTGGCCGCTCTCCGGTGCCGAGCGATGCGTGACCAGCACCATTAACCGCGTGCGTTCCAACCTGTCCATCACGAAACGTAGTGCCTCGAGCGAAACGGCGTCGGCCCAGTGCAGGTCTTCGACGACAATTAACAGCGGCGACAACGCAAGCCGCCGTTCGATGATGGTGCGGACCGCGTAGAAAATTTGCCGCCGTAGCTGCTCGGGTTCGACATGCTGCAAGGTGGCATCCGGGTCGCCAAGCCCAACCACATGGTAGAGCAAAGGCATCAGCCGCTTCGCCTCCTCGCCCTGGAGGCCGAGATCGGCAAGCAAGCCTGAGAGCTTCCCCCGCATATCGTCCCCATCGTCGTTTTGCATCATCCCGGCAGCACTGCGCACCACTGCGCCCAAGGCGCCAAATGATTGTTCGCCCAGTGGTGAGCACGTGGTCTGTCGCACGGCGACGTTGCGAAAACGGTCCTCGTCGCCGACACGGGCGACGAACTCCTTCACCAGCCGCGATTTCCCGATACCGGCTTCTCCGACGAGGCGGACAAGTTGGGCCGTGCCGCCGCACGCCTGGTCAAGGCTCGCCAGCATTCTGTTGAGCTCCGCAGCACGACCTATCATCGGCGCGCTGAGGCCGAGCGCCTCGAGCCCACGCGCTGCACGCGGCACCGCAAGCGGTGCATCCAATCGATGGACGAGCACACTGCCAGCCTTGCCGCGAAGCACGACATCACCCATCGACTCGTAAGAGAAGGCATGCCGGGTCAGCCTGTGAGTGAGTTCGCCTACCAGCACTTCACCCGGTGCCGCCAGCGATTGCAGGCGTTGTGCTGTATTCACCGTGTCGCCGGTCACGGAATAGGATTTGGCGGTGCCGATGCCTAATCGTCCAGTAACGACGGGGCCAGTGTTTATGCCAATATGAAGTAATAGAGGCGAGCCGGAGTGGGGGGTGCTTTCGCCGAGCCGCGCCGTCCGGGCGATCATGTCGAGAGCGGCGCGAAGCGCACGTTCCGGATCGTCCTCATGCGCGACCGGCGCACCGAACAAAGCGAGCAGTGCATCGCCGATGAATTTGTCGACGAACCCACCAAAATTTCGCACCGCCGCCGTCAATTCCTTGAACAGCTCGTTCTGCAGCGTTTGCATGACCTCGGGGTCGAGCTGCTCGCTGAGTGTCGTGAAGCCGCAAAGGTCGGCAAAGAGGACGGTTACTGTCCGGCGATCGGCGTCAGAGATGGGCTGCAGCCCTTCGTCGTTACCAATGTTCGCAAGCAGCGACGGAGTTCGAGAGGGCGGCACAATGGTTCGGCTTGGTGTCGGAGCAAGCCGTTCGACGGCTTTTGCGGGCGCACCGACGCTTGCCCCACATTTCGGACAGAACCCGAAATCAGATGCGCAGGGATAACCGCAACTGGCGCATGGCACGGGCTGGCGCTTGCCACACCTCGGACAGAAAGCGTAACCGCCCTCAACCTCGAAACCGCAGCCTGCGCAGTCCATCGAGCCAGACCTCACTAGGGGCCGTGACGGCGTGTTCTCCCTACGCATTTCCCGGCCGGTGTATTCACAAGCATGAACCCATAGCCGTCGATGGGCAAGCGGCAGCGCAAATGGGCATCGGGCGATCGGGTGGGGCCTGTGACAGCGCGCAGCCAATTCGGATCTGCGTGGCTGTCGATTGCGAAAGTTCCCTCTTGGTTCGGTCTTCCTGCTATCGTGAAGATAAGGAGACGGACCCTTGAGCGAGAATCGTAAGCTAGCCGCAATTCTAGCTGCGGATGTGGTCGGATATAGCCGGCTCGCGAGCGCGGACGAAGATCGTACATTGGCGAGGTTGCGGGCACTGCGCAGTGACCTGATCGATCCGATCATTGCAGTGCACCACGGCCGGGTGATCAAGCGCACTGGCGATGGGGCGCTGGTTGAGTTCCGCAGTGTGGTGGATGCCGTGCGCTGCGCCATAGAGGTTCAGAATGGTATGGTTGAGCGCAATGCAGGCGTGCCGCAAGACCGCCGTATCGAGTTCAGAATCGGCATCCATCTGGGAGATGTGGTCGAAGAAAGCGACGGCGACCTGATGGGCGACGGCGTCAACATCGCTTCGCGTTTGGAGGGACTCGCGGCGGCCGGCGCCATCTGCCTGTCCGAGGATGCCTATCGCCAGGTCAAGGCCAGGCTCGACCTCTCCGTCAGCGATCTCGGCAGCACACAGCTCAAGAACATCGCCGAGCCGATCCGAGTCTATTCGCTACAAGTTGGCAGCGCCGGGACCGCGATCCCGGAAAGCGCTACTAGCCGGCCGGCTACGGCAGTGCCGCCGAAGCTGTCGATCGCCGTGCTGCCGTTCGCCAACATGAGCGGTGATGCCGAACAGGACTACTTCGCCGACGGCATCTCCGAGGATGTCATCACGGCCCTGTCCAAACTGTCGCAGCTCTTCGTCATCGCACGCAATTCGTCGTTCACCTTCAAGGGCCAGAACGTCCGTGTGCAGGAGGTGGGCACGAAACTCGGCGTGCGGTATGTTCTTGAGGGTAGCGTACGCAAGTCGGGGAACCGGGTGCGCATCACCGCGCAGCTTATCGACGCAACCTCGGGCGGCCATCTTTGGGCGGAGCGGTTCGATCGCGACCTGACCGACATATTCGCCGTGCAGGACGACGTGACGCAACAGATCGTCGGCGCGCTGTCGCTTAATCTGACCGCGGGTGATCGGCAGCGGCTGGCGCCCGAGTACCCGCGCAATACGGAGGCGTATGACTATTTCCTGCGGGGCAGGGAGCTGTGGCACCGGCTGACGAGGGAGACGAACGTCGCGGCTCGCAACCTCTTGCAACGTGCCATCGAACTGGACCCGAAATTTGCCTCTGCCCACGCATTCCTGGCCCTTACCCACGGCATCGATTACCTGAACCGGTGGGGTGCGTCGCCCCCCGAATCGATGGCGCAAGCGGAAGAGGCCGCAACGCGAGCGGTAATGCTGGACGGCAGCGATCCCTGGGCGCACTGGGCGCTTGCTATTGTCATGCTGTACACACGGCGACACGATGGGGCCATCGACGAGGCCGAGCGCGCGCTAGTCCTCAATCCGAACTTCTCCGAAGCGCACGTTGCCCTCGGCGAGGCGTTGTACTATTCGGGCAGATCCGAAGACGCCCTCGAGAGTTTTGCCCGGGGGAAAATCTTGAATCCATATTTCCCGGATGTGCTTCTCCACTTTCAGGCTTTGGCTTTGTTTCAACTTGGAAGGTACGAAGAGGCCGCTGACTTCTTGATGCAGCGGCTGGCTCGCAACGCTGTCACCGACGTCTCGCGGGCACTTCTGGCCGCCAGCTACGGCCATCTGGGCCGTTTCGCCGAGGCTCAGGCGGCATGGCAGGAGGTGCTTCGCGTCAATCCCGACTATTCGCTGGAATACCGTCGCAAAGTCCTGCCCTACAAGAACCCTGCCGATTTCGAACTCATGGTGGAGGGGCTCCGCAAGGCCGGTATAGAGCAATGACAGGTGAGGCCATGCGGCCGGATCAGACGCTGTAGGCTTGACCGATCTTGCGCCATCGCGCGTTTTCGCGAATCAGTTTCAGGTTGTCGGTGGCCTCGGCAAATGTCCGCGAACGGTATTGCCGGAGCAGGTCCGCGAAGAGCGCCCCTTCCGGTAGGCGGGCAAGCTGCTCGCGGACTGAAATCTTTTCATCGATGACCCGGGTGCCCCAAGCATTTTCCCTTACCTGCAGCTCCGCAACCAGATCACGCTCTTCCGGTGTGGTTTCGTCCAACGCAGCTAGGAGGATCGAGTGGAAAAGCGCTACATAGCCAATCTGTCTCAGGCCGCCGACAACCCGGACCCGCGGCAAGATGGCGAGAACGAGGAACGTCAGGAACAAGTTCGGCAGCAGCACGCCGTCAAGCAGCGCCTGCTTGAGATGTGGCCGCTCGAACGGGATGGACAGACCATGCGGCTTGTCAAGCTCGATCAGGTTCCCGTTCTCAAGAACGAGCTTGCGCACGCGCTCCTCGCGGATGCCCCAGAAATAGTCCGTGGCATTGGGGAGGAACCTGCCGAATGGGCCCGATGCGGCCTCTTGCAAGGCATGTTCGAGACGCCGGCGTCTTGCGGGTTCCATGAGCAGCCTGGAAATAAGACTGCCGTCATGTTGTAGATGCCGCGCCATGGCAGCCGCGGCGAGCCGATCATCGATGAAAACCGGTAGGGCCATGCCGGAGCGATCCCAATTGGCGACCAGATCCTCGTTGAGCGCTGTCATGGCATCGGCGGCGGTTCCAAAGACCTTATCCTGGCGGGCAAGCAGTGTACCTAGCCAGCGGCTGGCATCCGTTTCATCGCCCACCGCTTCGAGCGCGCGCTTGTTGAGGGTGACTGGACCGGCCGCGCAGGCGCTTTTGCGGCACAACTTGTGGCGCCCCATGCCAAACAGGTTGACCTTGTCGTCGCCGACATCGAGCCATCCGGGCCCCTCCCGGCCAATTGTCTCCATGGTCATCGTCGTTCCCATGAAGCCGACGAAGGCTGACAGCTCGTTTTCGACCGCGCCGAGCCAGGCGAACAGGAGGGCATCGAAGGTGATCCGGTCCATCAGAAGCAGGCAGTGCAGACCGGACTGGATCACCGGTTTGTACTCGAACTCGTCGAGGGCTTTGCCGATCTCCTCGGGCTGCATAATTGCACCGAGGCGCTGATGCAGGACTTCGCGCAGCATCGAGCGGGCAGCGATCGCCGGGCCCGACACAGGCTTTGCGACCGGCCGCCACAGATGGCGGGCGTAGTCGGAAACCGAAGCATTCCAGTTCTGCTCTATGTCACACACGACTTCCGGGCAGAGCAGCGACAGTACAGCCAGAATTTCCGCCGGAGGCGCAGGGGTTGGATCAAAGACGTCGGTCATCGGTCCCGTCTAGCCGCTTGCGGGGCAAACGCCAAGTGAGAGCGGATCCGGCACGAATTGTCTACGTCAACGCCATAAACTGGGTTGTAGGGGACGATGCAATGAGCCTCAGATTGCGTGTTGTCGCTGTCCCGGCACTCCGAGGATACCTGCTGTCGACCGCGCTCGTGTCGCCAGCAGCGTTGATAAAAGCGGATCTTAGAACCGCAGCCGGGCCATACTCAGGAGGTCGCGGTACTGGCCGTCGGTAAAACCGGCCTTCACATGCCGGCCTTCGACCTCAAAGCCGTGGCTGGTGTAGAGGTGGATGGCCGGTTCGTTGTCGACATAGACGCTCAATTCGACCCGCTTCAGGGCGCGCCAGTTGTCGGCCACGTCAAGCAGCGCGCCAAGGATGGCAGAGCCGATACCTTTGCCGACAAAGCCATCGTCTAGGCCGATATTGATTTCGCCGATATGTGAACGGCGCGGCGAGCTTTGCACGACCAGGCTGCCATGGCCGACGACCTTGCCGTCCAATTCGGCGACGATCCAGGTGGTTTCCTGGCCGGACTTGGCGATGCGCCGCTCCACCTGATCCACCGTCTCGAAGGGCATCCTGAGCGTGCCCCAGCGGAAGCCCGGCATGTTGAAGATCGCGCAAAGCGCCTCCGCATCGCTTCGCCGGATGGCCCGGAGCTGCGGCTGGATCTTCTCGGATGGCGAGGTCGTGCTGGTCATGGCTTCCTGGCGAAATGTATCGGCCCCGCACGATGCACCGGACGTCACCTGAAAATCCAGCCGTCTCTGCGGCCTATGCTGCCGATTGCGAACCAAAATACCGGGAGGCGGTGTAGAGTTTGAAGGCGCCGCTGATGCCGATCCAGCCGAAAAGGGCGAGCCAGCCCAATGTAGCGGCCGCCGTCCAGTCGATCCGGTGCACCGCGCCGTCGGTGATGATGAGGCCAAGGATGGAAAGCAGGCCTACCAGAAATTGCGCCAGGCCTAGCACCAGCAATTCTTCGCGCGGCGCGCTTTTCCAAATAAGGTAGGTGCCGCCAGCGCCGGCGAGGAAGATGGCGCTGTAGACCTGGGCGTGGAAGGGATCGACCGTCCATGGCCAGGTGCTGCTGACCATCAGGGGAAACAGCAACATGCCGAAGCCATAGACCCCAAGGATCGCCGTTTCCGCCAACATGCAGCTGCGCCATGCGGGGCTTAGGGTCACGCCTTTTGCTGACGGACGGGCCCTTGCCCGCCACAGGAACAACCCGGATACCGCGACCGAACCAAGATAGACCAGAAACCAGAGCCAGGTCGCTTTGCGCCCAAAGTTGAAATAGCCGAGATTGATCAACGAAACCGCCGACACGATTACGGTGAAGATGAGAGCCATGACCAGCACGAGCCTGCCCGGCGACCAGCGATTCCAGACCAAGAGCGCCGCCATCACCGCCATTTCGGCGGTGTAGAAGCCGCCGAGAAAGCGGGCACTGAATGGCGTGACGGGCCAAGGCCAGCGCGGCTTGACCAGCGCAGGCGCGAAAAACAGGCCGGCGCCGACGATCAGGACGATAATGACCCCTGCCGAGAAAAGCCGCAACGCCGCGGGAAATGGCGGGTTGTCGGGTGTCGGCACGGGAGAAAGCCCCAAAGATGAATGCGCCATGCACCCATCATAGTGCCGCTTGCGGCCGGTGAAAATCCGCCGCATGCAAATTGAGCTGTCATCAGATCTATCCATTCGAATGGCCGTTCGATCCCTTTCGGCGTAAGATGGGGTGCGCGGACCGAAGCCCGGTCCGGCCAATACGCCTCGGGGCGCATTTTCCGGAGCCTGCACGATGACCGAAGCTCAGGATCTGTTCTCACTTCTGCGGCAATCGACCGATCTCGATCCGCAGGCAATCGATGCGATCCGGCGAACCATCGCCGAGGGCAAGGACCGCGAGCTTTGCCGCATCAATGCGCTGGCCTTCGCCAGCAAGAATGGCATCGACGAGGAACGCACCATCAGCGCCTTTCTGCATGCGGCGCGGGTGGGCATCTTCGACATCTCCTGGAATGTTCTGTGCCCCGGCTGCGGCGGCGTGCTCGACACCAACGCCACGCTGAAAACCATGCAGAAGGACGAATACACCTGCGCGCTGTGCTCCGACGGCTATTCGCCAACCCTCGACGAGATGGTCGAGGTGACATTCACCGTCAGTCCACGCATACGCAAGATTGCCGCCCACACTCCACACGAACTGCCGTTGGTGGAATATTTCCGCCAGATCTACTTGGCGTCCGGCGCCGATCTGCCGGAAGAGGATTTGGCGGAGAAGATGGAAGCGTTCTCCCTGGAGGATATCGAGCTTGCGCCCGGTGAAAAGGCGGTTCTGCCCATACAGCTTCCGCCTGAATTCGTCATCGTGTTCGAGCCGGTCACGCATTCAGCGCAGTTCATCGATGCTAAGGGCGAACCAACAAAGGAGCGCCGAAGCCTCTCTTTGGTTTTCGACCGCGACCATGTCCAGAACCAGACGTTGGAGATGCAACCAGGCCCTTTGCGCATTTCCCTGGAAAACAGGACCGACACCCGCGTGCTGCCGACGGTCTTCATCGCCGGCCACGCATTGCATGATTTCCTGGGCAAGCGCCGGCCCTTCCTGACCGCCAAGCGCTTGCTCACCAACCAGACGTTTCGCGATCTCTATCGCACGGACACGCTCGATATCAACCAGCGGCTGAAGATCACCAGTCTGACCTTCCTGTTCACCGACCTGCGCGGATCGACCGAGCTTTACGAGCGGGTGGGCGATCTGTCAGCCTTCGATCTGGTGCGCGAGCATTTCCAGGTGCTGCACGAGATCGTCGCGGCCGAGGCGGGCGCGGTGGTGAAGACGATCGGCGATGCGGTGATGGCGACCTTCGCGACACCTGATCGTGCGGTGGCCGCGGCCCTCAGGATGCGCGATGCCATGCGTGGGCTCAATGGAAAGAGCGGCCGCGAGGACCTGCTGCTCAAGATCGGAGTCCATGCCGGCCCTTGCATCGCCGTGTCCATGAACGAGCGGCAGGACTATTTTGGCCAGACGGTCAACATTGCTTCACGGGTCCAGAACCTGGCCAACGCACAGGCGATCTTCGCCACCCGCGCGGTGGTCGACGACAATCTCACCGCCGATCTGTTGCGCAGGAACGCGCTGACGCCCGTGCCTCACGAAGTCTCGCTGCGCGGCATTGAGCGGGAGATCGCGGTATATACAATCCCCTGAGGAATTTCAGAGCAATTCCTGGACAAGCGTGAAATGGTTTCCCGCGAGAATGGCTACGATTTCGCTTGGCGATCGCGTTAAAACAAGGAGCTGGAGCAGCGTTTCCGTGAGGCGCTCTCGGCCGCTCACAAGCGCTTACAGAGGAAATAACGATCGGCAGGCTCCGACGTCGGCGCCGGAAGGCGTTGCAGCAGCGGGTGATCGAGCGGCGTGCCACTGACCGCGAAGCCGCCGACGCGAAGCAGGCTCGCAATCAGATCGGGAAGCCAGGTAGCGGTCACTGCATCGCGATCATCATAGCCGGTGCCGATGTCGGCATGAACAAGGGCGGCTTCGATGCCAATGAACCTGCGGGCCGTCTCGCGTATTTCGCCGAGCACGAGGTTTTCAGCTTCGGGAATTGAGCTGGTGTGTGCGCCGACTTCGCGGTCGAACACCACGATCCGACGCCCGGGCAGGCGCTCGCGCAGATGGTGGAACGTCCGGCCATTGCCGAGGCCGAACTCGAGCACAAGCCCCTCCATCTTCGCCACCTCGGGGCAGACGTGATCGAGAATGTCACGCTGTGCGGTCATCCTGCTGATGAAATTCTCGAGACGACTCATATGCTTTTGTGTGTCCTGAACCAGATCAAGAGATCGGCAATGCCCGCGAAGAATTGTTCACGAGTGCATCCCGAAGGCGAGGCGCTAATCTCGATTGCGTGTCGGCACATATACGGGCGGACGATGAACACTGCAATAGCCGTACGGGCGGCCGGCAGGGACCATACCGGGTGGAGCCGGCGGCCCGGCGCGCGGCGAAATAGCGATCTCACTTGTAGGGGTCTGCGGCGTCCCGCAAGCCGTCGCCGAGGAAGTTGAACGCCAAGATGACGAGAACGACGGGGAGCATCGGCAAAAGCAGCCATGGATAGAACGCGATCACGCTGACGCTGCGCGCCTCGGTTAGCAGGATGCCCCAGCTGGTTGTCGGTGGCCTCAGGCCCAGCCCAAGGAAGCTCAGCGCCGTCTCGCCCAGGATCATGCCGGGTATGGAGATCGTCGCCGTCGCGATCAAATGTGACATGAAGCCGGGGATGAGGTGCCGACGGATAATGCGGCTGCTGCTGGCGCCCATCAATTGCGCCGCCAGAACGTAATCCTCCTCGCGCAAGGCCAGAAGCTTTGAACGCACGGCCCGCGCCAGTCCGGTCCAGTGGAGCAGCCCGAGGATGACGGTGATGCCGAAATAGATCAGGATTGGGCTCCAAGTTATCGGCATGATCGCCGCCAGAGCCAGCCATAGCGGAATGCTGGGGATCGATTGCAGAACTTCGATTATGCGTTGAACGATCAGGTCGAAGATACCGCCGTGATAGCCAGCCAGTCCGCCTATGACAATGCCGAGCAGGAAGCTGAAACTGATGCCGACAAGGCCGATTGTCAGTGAAATGCGTGCGCCATAGATGATACGCGAGAGCACATCGCGCCCCAGCCTGTCGGTGCCGGCCAGAAAGAGCTGGCCGTTTTCGGCAGGACAGACAAAATGCCAGTCACCTTCGACCAGGCCCCAGAACCGGTAACTGTCGCCCTTGCAGAAGAAACGAATCCGCTGAACATCATCCTGTTTGTCGATGTAGTTCCGCTTGAGTGTGTCCATATCCAGCGTCATCTGGCGACCATAGACGAACGGCCCGACAAGCTGGCCGTTATGGAACAGGTGTACCCGCTGCGGCGGCGAATAGATGTAGTCCATGTTGCGCGTGTGCAGATTGTAGGGCGCCAGGAACTCGCAGATCAGTATCCCGAAATAGAGCGCTGCCAGAAATATGCCGGATACAAGGGCAAGCCGGTGCCGTCGGAATTTCCACCACATCAGCCGCAACTGCGACGCCTGAAAGACCTTCGACTGCTCCGCCGTCATCGCCTCGATCGATTGCAGGTCAAAGGGTGCGATGGAAACGAAGTGTTGCAGTGGGGCACCCGGAGCGGGCAGGGGCGATTCCTTGTTCATTTGGTGCTGCCGCCCTGCAAACGAATTCGTGGATCAAGCAGCGCCAGCGCCAGGTCGGAAATCAGGACGCCGATGACCGTCAGGAAGGCGAGGAACATCAGGAACGAGCCCGCCAGATACATGTCCTGGCTTTGCAGCGCCTTGATCAGCATCGGTCCGGTCGTTTCCAAAGACAGCACTATCGCCGTGATTTCGGCACCGGAGATGATGGCCGGCAGGATGGAGCCGATGTCGGAAATAAAGAAATTGAGCGCCATGCGCAGCGGATATTTGACGAGCGCCCTGAAGGGATGAAGGCCTTTGGCGCGCGCGGTCACGACATATTGCTTGTGAAGCTCATCGAGCAGATTGGCGCGCAGCCGCCGGATCATGCTTGCCGTGCCGCCGGTGCCGATGATCAAGACCGGGATCCACAGATGGGCGAGGATCGACTTCGCCTTGGCCCAGCTCATCGGCTCACTGAGATATTGCGGGTCCATGAGATGGCCGATGGAGGTGCCGAACCAGATATTGGCGAAATACATCAGGATCAGTGCCAGCATAAAATTCGGAATGGCAAGGCCGAGAAGGCCGAAGAGCGTAAGGCCATAGTCGCCCCAACTGTATTGATGCGTGGCGGAGTACATGCCGATGGGAAAGGCGATGAGCCAGGTGAAGATGATCGTGACGAAGGAAACCAGCACGGTCAGCCACATTCGGTCCCCGACGACGTCGCGAACCGGCAGCTCATACTCGAAGGAATAGCCGAAATCGCCGTGCAGCATCCCGCCGACCCAGTAGAAGTAGCGAATGACCGGCGGCTGGTCGAAACCATATTCCTTCCGCATCATTTGGATGCGATCGGAATCCACCGCTTCGCCCTGAGCCCGAAGCTCGGAAACATAGCTGTCGAAATAATCGCCTGGGGGAAGTTCGATGATCGTGAACACCAGCGCCGATATGATCAGCAGCGTCGGAACCATCACAGCGATGCGCCAGACAATATATCGAAACACGCTCAGGACTCTCCAAGCCAGAATGTATCCGGCATGTAGACTCCGAAATAGGCGGTCGGGTCATAGCCGTAGAGCGCCTTGTCAGGCAGATTGCGCAGCCGTGAGGACACCAGAACCGGCTGATGCGTTCCGTTCACCGTGCCGATCGAAAACACCTGATCGGTGTAGATCGACAGCATCGAATTCCAGATCTCGGCGCGCTCCGCGGACTCGGTCGATGCGTTCCAGCGCTTGAGCAAAGCCATCAACTCGACCACAGGGGGAAGATCGGGCGCCTCACCCATCGTGCCATGGGACAGATAGTAAGTGCCCCAGAGCGGCCATTGCAACTGGTCGTCGATGGTGGGGGCCAACTGGTACGGATTCATGTCGGAGGTCGGCACGCCATTGTCGATGCCCGACCACATCGACATCATGATCTGGCCGCCAAGCGCGCGGCTGCGGAAGATGTCGCGCTGCGAAGTCCGGACGAACAGGGCGATGCCGATCTGGCGCCAGTGATCGGTGATGAGTTCGAGCGCGTCGGTTTCCAGCGTGCTTTCGCCGGCCGTTTCCACTATGATCTGCGCCGGGCGTCCATCGGGAAGTACCCGCAGGCCATCATCGTCGCGCGCTTGAAGCCCGACCTCGTCGAGCAGGGCGTTGGCCTGGTCGGGATCATGGGCGATCCATGCCTTCGCGAATTCCGGCCGGTAGAGCGGGCTCTCCGGCAGGACCGTATCGGCGCTTTCCTGCGCCAATCCGTAGAATACAGCCAAATTGATCTCGCGCCTGTCCACAGCGAGGGAAAGTGCGCGGCGCACGCGCACGTCACGAAAAAGGCTACGCCACACCTGGTCGCCACAATTCAGATTGGGCAACAGCGCCAGCCGCGAACCCTGTGTGCGTTTCCAGAGATGCATCTTCACGGGGTAACGCTTCTCCGCATCCTTCAGAAAAGAGTAATCGGCGAAGTCAATTCCCATGCTTTGCAGATCGCTCTCACCCGCACCGGTCTTGGCGGAAATGATCGCCGACGAGCTGACATTCATGACAATCCGGTCGACATAGGGCAGTTGCCGGCCATTCTCGTCTATTCTATGAAAGAACGGGTTTCGCTCGAAGATGAACTGCTCAGCCGGCGGCTTGGTCCGGTTCTGCCAGGGATCGAGCGTGGGCAGTTCCGGGTTCTCCGGGCGATACTGCCGCGACATGCGGATATGCAGGAGCGTCCATTTCTGGACCCGGTTCTCCTTCATCAGGCCGGCGAGCCGGAATGGATCCTGGTATTTCTTGTGGAACTGCTTGAGATAGGCGGCCGGCAAAACAAGCGGTGTCGGCGAAGCAGCGGCAAGCTTGGGCAGGAAGTCGGGATTGGGCGCCTCCCAACTATAGCGGACAGTCAACGGATCGACGATCTCGAAACGTGGCGGCTTGCCGTCCGCCAGCAGGGCAGGGGCGAGCCCGCCTTGCGAAAGCTCATCATTCAGCCAGACATCTTCCCAGCAATAGCGAAAATCCTCCGGCGTCAGCAGGCTGCCATCGGACCATTTATGCCCTTCCCGAATCTTGAACGTGAAGACGCGATCATGCGCCACCTCGAAACTTTCGAGGATATCGGGTTGCATTTTAAGCTTTTCGTCATAGCCGACCAGGCGGGCATATCCGTAGATCGTCATCATCCGGATATCTTTCTGGCTGCCGATGATGGTACGCAGCGTGCCGCCATACTGGCCGGGTTGCCGGCCCATCGCAGCGAGGTTCAACGCGCGCGGGCTCTTGGGCAGGCGCTCTGCGAGTGCCGGCAGAGCCCTGGCTTTCAGCTGCGGCTGAAGAAAATCCGGCTCCAGATCGCCAGCGCGCGACGTGCCCGGCAGAAGTGCCGAAGCCATGAGTCCAAGGAGGGTGCGACGGCTGATCAATGGCGCAACTCACTGACATCGGCCGAACGTCGGGCCAGCACGAGGTGGCCGCCGCCAAGATCGATCGGCGACAGCACATCCTCTTCGCCCTCGTCGTGGAATTGAGGTCCCCATGCGCTGGCGTCGGAAGCGCCGCCGAGCTTCAGCGTCTTGAAATCCATCGGCCTGTCGAGATCGGGAAACGGCACTGCGGCGACCAGTGAGCGCGTGTAGGGGTGGACCGGTTTCCTGAGCAGAATTTCGCGCGGCGCAAGCTCGACGATACGCCCGCCGCACATCACCGCGATGCGGTCCGCCATGTAGTCCACCACCGCCAGATTGTGGGATATGAACAGGTAGGTCAGGCCCAGTTCCTTCTGCAGGTCCTTCAGGAGGTTTAGGATCTGCGCCTGGACAGAGACATCGAGCGCCGAAACCGGCTCGTCGCAGATCAGGAGTTCTGGCCCCAGGGCTAACGCGCGCGCGATGCCGATACGCTGACGCTGCCCGCCGGAGAAACTGTGAGGATAACGCTTGATGAAGCGCGGATCGAGCCCGATTGCCTGCATCAGGCTCTTGACGGTGGCTAGTCGGGACGCGGCATTGCCACGTTGATGGATTTCCAGCGGCTCGCTCAAGATGTTTTCCACCGTCATGCGAGGTGAAAGCGACGAAACCGGATCCTGAAAGACCATCTGGATTTTCGCGCGCAGCAGGCGCAGGGCGTCTCTGTCGCCTCCCAATACGTCGATCGGTCCATCGCGGCCATTGAAGATCACAGAGCCGCCGCTAGGCGTGACAGCTCGCATGAGCATCTTGCTGACGGTAGTTTTGCCGGAGCCGCTTTCGCCGACCAGACCCAGGCACTCACCCCGCATGATATCGAAGCTCACGCCGTCCACCGCGCGAACAGACGTTTGATGATCGCCGCCGAACCATCCCGACTTGCGGATGGTGAAGGTTTTTGTAAGGTCCCTGACCGATAGCAGGATGTCGTGCGGCCCCTTCGATGCCGGCGCCGTCTGTTTGCCAAGCAGGTTCTCGACATTCACCGGCACCTCGCGCAGCGCCTTTAGCCGTTCACCAGGCTTCAGGTCGAAATGCGGAACGGCTGCCATCAGGCCCTTCAGGTAAGGGTGACCTGGCCGGCGGAATATCGCCTCGACAGGTCCCGCTTCCATGATCTCACCATGATAGATGACGACCACCTCATCGGCGACATTGGCGACCACGCCGAGATCGTGGGTGATCAGCAGCATCGCCATATTCAGCTTGGTCTGAAGCCCGCGCAGCAATTGCAGGATCTGCGCCTGGATGGTGACATCCAACGCCGTCGTCGGCTCGTCGGCAATCAACAGGGCGGGCCGGCAGATAAGCGCCATGGCGATCATGGCGCGCTGACGCAATCCCCCCGAAAGTTCAAACGGATACATGTCATAGGCGCGCTTGGGATTGGGAAAGCCGACTAGGCTGAGCATTTCCTCGGTCCGCGCCTTGCGCTCCGCCCGAGCCATGGGCGTATGAATCTGCAGGGATTCGCTGACCTGGTTGCCGATCGTGTGCAGCGGCGAAAGCGATATCATCGGCTCCTGAAAGATCTTGCCGATGCGGCTGCCCCTCAACGCCCGGATTTCGGGTCCATCACGCGGCATCTGCAGGATATCCTGTGTCGTGCCGGGCTTTTCAGGATCGGAAAATAGGATACGGCCACGAACATGGGCTGTGTTCGGCAAAATGCCCATCACTGCCTGGCTAAGAACCGATTTTCCGGAACCGGACTCGCCCACAAGCGCGGTAACCTTGCCGGGAAGGACGCGAAGATTTGCACGCCTGACGGCGTGCAACGGTCCCCCGATAATGGCAAAAGAGATGCCAAGATCTTCGACCCGTAGTAGATCAACGCCCGAATTCATTCTCACACCAGCCCCACTCCTGCCGGCCTGCCCGGGCGGCAGACCCAGAAAGCGAGACTAGCGCATTGCCAGCCTAGAGCAACTTGGATTCGAAACGGCCGCCAGCGGCGAATCCGGCGACCGGACTGCTTACCAAAGGCGTTCGTATCAGATTGGGGTGGGCTACTGGAGCTTCCTCGGGTCGCCCGCCGACTGCCGTGCGGCATCGCGATGAAGCAGCATGACCTGCTCGGCCTCCGATCTCCGGTCGTAAATCGGCTCCAGCGCACCGTCTTCATCGAGTGCGAGAGCGCCCGACAGATCGGGTGAAAGCACCGTCAGCTTCTGCTTGATCCCCGCCAGTTCCTCGCTGCCGAGCGTCAGCCAGCTGCTGGCGCCGCAATAGCTGGCGAAGTCTTTGCTGGCGAGAACGCGGTGCGGATATTTCTTGGTCAGGGTCTGGAGGCGCTGGACCTCGTTTACAGCCGAGCCGAAGACAGAGAATGTGAGCCGGTCGGTAAGCCCGACATTGCCGAACATCACGTTGCCGACATGCAGGCCGATGCCAAATTTTATGTCGGACAACCCCTTTTCCTTCCTTCGCAGATTGAGATCCACCATGCGCGCAGTGGCCTTGTGCGCTGCCGCCAGAGCAGACTGGCAGGCGGTCTCGGAATGCGAGCGATGTCTTTCGCAAGGGTAGACGGCAATGAAGCCATCACCTATGAAACTCATGATCTGCCCGCCTTTGCGATTGAAAGGTGTAGCAATGGCATCGAAAAACTGGTTCAGCGTATCGATGTAGATTTCGCGGCCGGAAGTTTCGGCAAGCCTTGTAGACCCGCGCATATCGGCCATGACCAGTGCGGCCCGGATTGTGTCGCCCTCGCCGCGCTTGATCTGGCCGTCCAGCACGCGTCTGCCGGCGTCGCCGCCGAGATAAGTGGTCATCATGTTGTCGGCCAACTTGGTGAGCACCGCCATTTTGGTTGCGATGGCGAGATGGTTTTGGATACGCAGCAGCGCCGAAATCATGCTCTCGCTGAAACCTGAAGCACTGTCGGTGGACCAGGACCCGATCATGCCCTGACTGGTATTGCCGTTGAATGGATGGACGAAAGCCATGTAATCGGTCACGCCCATAAGCCTGAGTTCATCGAAAACAGGAAATTCCGACGGGACCGACGGGTCGAGCCGACGCCGCAGATGGTCGAGCTTGTTGCTGAGCAGATAGTAGTATGGGCTGGTCAGGAACCTGTCAGAATGAACGCCGTCCTTTTTGCGGAAGCCTTCCACTTCCATGCCTTGGCCGCGAATCCAGGTGAAGCCAAGCGCGTCATAAAGCGGATGAAGCATCGAAAAGCTCAAATGCACCCGCTTCAACGGCAGGCCGGCAGCAGCCAGCCGTTCGCAAAACCCCTTTACCAATGTTTCCAGCTCATTGCCGGCCAGCGCCGACTGAGTCAGCCAGTCGGCAACCTTATCCATGAGAATTGTGGAAATTTCTGCTTGCGCCGTGCTCATACTACCTCGAAACCCGTCGAAGACGGAGCGATTATCCTTCGATCCGCCATAACACAGTCCGCCGGCGAGCCAAAGATGCCCAAAGTCAACGGGGTCGGCTTCGGCGGCAGAACGGCGAAGGAATTACCCGAATGACTGTCCTTGCAACCAAGGAACAGGCTTAACTGCAGTCATGTCTTGTGGCGTTATGTGGCGAAGCTGCGGCCGGAGTGCAATCTCGATCCTGACATCGGGCAAAAAATTTGCCGGCTGGGACGTCGTCAGGCCTTCACCACCGTCTCTCGGAGCAGCCCGAGACGGCCAAAAACATTGCGTGTGTCGACGATCAGAACGGCGTGATCAGCGATTGTCTGATAGTCGATCGCGTCATGGTCGGTTGCAACGACGACAGCATCGAAATCCTTCAAGGCCGCCTCGGTCAATTCGACCGAGCGGCGCCCCTTGATCGCCATATGCTCTCGTGTGGTCGGGATCTCGGGAACATGCGGATCGTGGAATTCCGCCTTGCCGCCCCATTCCTCGATGAGTTCAATGAGCCGCAATGAGGGGCTTTCGCGGATGTCGGGCACATTCTTCTTGTAGGCGAGCCCGATGATGAGAATGCGCGAGCGGCTGAGCGCCTTGCCGCAGCGCCGGTCCAACGCTTTCGCCAGTTCATCGACCACATGACGCGGCATAGCGGTGTTGATCTCTGCCGCCAGCTCGATGAAGCGGGTCGGCAGTTCATACTCGCGCGCCTTCCACGTCAGGTAGAAGGGATCGATCGGAACGCAGTGCCCGCCCAATCCGGGGCCAGGATAGAAAGGCATGTAGCCGAAGGGCTTGCTCTTGGCCGCCTCGATCACCTCCCAGATGTCGATGCCCATCGCGCCGAGCACGACCTTCAATTCGTTGACGAGCGCTATGTTGACCGAACGGAAGATGTTTTCCGTCAGCTTGACTGCCTCGGCGGTCGCCGTGCTGGAAACCGGAACGACGGTTTTGACCACGCCTTGGTAGAAAGCCTGCACGAGGGTCGCCGCTTCAATGCCGTCACCTGCCACGACTTTGGGGATCGTCGCGACTTCAAAGTTGCGGTTGCCGGGATCCTCGCGTTCGGGCGAGAAGCCGAGGAAGAAGTCTATCTTCGACTGCAAGCCGGTTTCTTCCAGTATGGGCTTGATGACGTCGTCGGTTGTGCCGGGATAGGTGGTAGATTCCAGCACGATGAGGTGGCCGAGACGCAGATGTTTTGCGATGACGCCAGTCGTGTTCCTGACAAAGGAGAGGTCCGGCTCACGGTTTTTCGTCAGCGGTGTCGGAACGCAGATGATGATGATATCGCAGACGGACAGTTCGGCAAAATCCGCCGTGGCGCGGAACCGTCCACTCGCCACGTGGCCGGCAAGGGCTGTCGACGTCACCGCCTCAATGTAGGATTGGCCGTTGTTCAGGCTCTCGACCTTCTGGGCTTCGATGTCGAAGCCGAAAACCGGGAAGCCGGCGCGTGCGACCGCAATTGCCAGCGGCAACCCGACATAGCCCAATCCAATCACGCCGACCTGCGCGGCGTGCGTCGAGATACGGTTCAGCAGACGGTCATATGCCGATCGTGAAGCGTCCAAAAATCTGCTTTCCCGTTAATTCGGATAGCCTGGCCGCTGCCAGGCGCGGCTTACCATGGTCCCAGGAACCATGGCCGAGGCATATTGCGGAAAATGGATTCTCGCAAGCCGTCATCAGACCGGCAACTTTGCCTTCAAGGTTGCGGCAGCCATCGCATAGCCGCCGGCGGCACCATCTATGAAATGAACGTGATCGCGCTGCAGCGGCGAGGCGACGAGGCATGTCATCAAGGCCGATTTCTGGCGGTGCAGGCCATAGTTGCAGATGCCCGCCTCTTCCGCCTGTTTCAGCCGGTTCTCGATCCGTTGCAACACATCAGCGTCAACGTCGATGGTCATCTTCAAGCCGTCGTCGAATTTCCGGAAATCCGAATTGCTGGCCACGTCGCGTTTGTAGATCTTCGGATCGAAACTGCCGATCGTCCAGCCGTATCTATCGGTGACGGCCGTAAGCGTCATCAGGAACACTATCCACAGCTTCGACAGCCACCGCCGTCCTGCCGGCGCCGTGGCCCGCGCCTCGATATCGAGGCCGGCGGGCAGCAAGCTGTAATCCGGCCCGTTCACCGGCACAGGGTGGCCATCGCGTTCCTGCCTGCCGGCAAGGGTGATGATGTCGGATGCCAGAAACTGAAAACCGCGCAGGTCGCGCGACGCCCCCGGTATGGCTATGATCGAGACGATTTCGCCATGCCGGGTTTCGATCGGGTTCCAGCGGCAGGAGAGGCCGGTCAGATCCGGCCGTGCGCCGGCCGGAGCAGGATCGATGCGGTAGCGCCCCGCTTTCATCTCGGCTTCCGCCCAACTGCCGCCACCGCCGGCGAACATGGCATAGAAGACCGCATCGGATGCTTGGAACCTTGCCACGCGAACGTCGAGGCCTTGCGCTCGAATATCCTTTATCGGCACGATTGCGGCACGCAGGGTTAGGTCCAGTTCGTCCGCCACCCATCTCTGGACAGCCGCCAGCGCGTTGCGGGTGGTCTCCACCGCCGAGCCGGGAAATGCGACGAGCGCCCCGTCGCCGCCGAAGACAAAGGGAAGATCTTGCCGACCCAGCGCATTGAGCAGGGCCGAAATGACACTGGCGCCAGCCATATTGACTGTTTTATAGCGTCCAGTCTCGATCGCCTTTGTCGAGCCGACAATGTCGGCGGTGGCCAGCGCCCAGCCATCGGGGAGAGGCCGATAGTTGTCGATATCGGCAACGCTTTCGAACTTTGCGAAGACCGGCAGAGAAGCGACAAACGGGTCCGACGCGGCAGCTGTTTCCATGAGCATCAGATAGCACATTCCACTGCTTGAAGGTAAAGTCGATGATGCTTCGAAATTGACTTGCGCATGCTTTCCGATGATAGGGTCGCGGAATGCGAATTGCCTTCTACGCGCCGCTGAAATCACCCAATCATTCCGTTGCCTCCGGCGACCGCCAGATGGCACGCACGCTGGTCAAGGCGCTGGAACATGGAGGACACAGCGTCGAACTGGCATCCGAATTGCGCTTCTATCTACGCGAACCGGAGCCGAAAAGTTTCGATGCGCTCAAGATAGAGGCCCGAGAGGAAGCCGCGCGACTGACCAGGCTTTGGGATCGTGACGGCAAGCCCGATCTATGGTTCTGCTATCATCCCT
Organism: Mesorhizobium sp. B2-5-13; assembly: GCF_006440535.1. Lineage (NCBI taxonomy): Bacteria > Pseudomonadati > Pseudomonadota > Alphaproteobacteria > Hyphomicrobiales > Phyllobacteriaceae > Mesorhizobium > Mesorhizobium sp. B2-5-13. The sequence continues at coordinate 215,921 of NZ_VFUI01000009.1, forward strand.
ATTACAAAGCGCCCGACCTGATCGGGCCCGGGCTGGCGTCGACCTTTGCTGTCCCATATGTGACGGCGGAAGCCTCCTATTCGAGGCGGCGCAATGCCGGTTTTTGGGCTGATACACAAGCGTTGGTGGTGCAAGCGGTCGAACAGGCGGCGCTGAACATCTGCTTCACGCAAAGGGATCGTCAGGGTCTAGCAGATGCGATACCCGAGGTCGCTCTTGATATGCTGTCGCCCTTTATCGACACATCGGTCTTCCATGAACTGCCGGCACGAGGTTGTCCGACGCGCCTCGTTGCCGTTGCCATGATGCGCCCGGGCGACAAAGTTGAAAGCTATCGCATGCTGGCGCAAGCTCTCGGTCTGATCGGCCACCTGCCCTGGACCATGTCGGTTGTCGGCGACGGGCCTGCCCGTGACGAGGTCAAGGCGCAATTTGCCGGCTTTGCCGCCGACCGTATCGAATGGCTCGGCGCGATTGAGCCAGCCGCCGTGCCGGATGTCCTCTATGGTGGAGGAATTTACGTCTGGCCGGGTTACGGCGAGGCCTATGGCGTTGCCTATCTTGAAGCACAGGCCGCCGGCCTTCCGGTGGTGGCTCAGGACATCGCCGGCGTGCCGGAAGTCGTGCGAGACGGCCAGACCGGGTTTCTCACCCCGCCGCGCGATGTGGCGGCGTTCGCTTCTGCCATTGAAAGGCTTCTGGCCCGTAACGACGAAAGAATCATCATGGCTGCAGAAGCCAGACGTTTCATCCTTGAAGAACGTTCCCTCGGCGTTGCAGCGGCGCGTCTGGCCGAACTTCTTCCGAAGGTTTCGGTTTCATGACATCGTCCGATCGGATCTGGCAGCCCTTGGTGGAAGAACTGGCGGGCCGGCAGCGGGCCGGTCGTAAGGCAGAGTTCTGGCTGCGCGACGATGATGCCGTGGATCCGACGCCTGCGCTTGATCGGCTGCTCGATCTCACCGGTGAATTCGCGGTTCCGGTCACTCTGGCCGTCATTCCGGCCCTCACTGATGAGAAGCTTGTCGCCCGGCTTGACGAGGCGCCGCATGCCACGGTCGCCAGCCATGGCTGGGAGCACCGAAATCACGCGCCCGAGGACCAGAAAAAGCAGGAGCTCGGCCCGCATCGGCCACGCGAGGCGGTGCTCGATGATCTGGCTCGCGGGCTGGCGCACGTAACCGGCCTGCACGGCGCACGTGCCGTTCCGATGCTGGTGCCCCCCTGGAACAGGATCGACGCCGGCCTGGTATCCGACCTTGGATCGATAGGATTTGCGGCATTGTCGGTCTATGGGCCGCCGAAGCCGGCTCCACTGGCGGTCATCAACAGCAATGTCGACATCATGGATTGGCATGGCACACGCGGCTGCCGCGATCACGGCCTATTGGTTCAGGCTATCATCGCGCACTTGCAGCATGCATTCGACGACGAACCGGTCGGCCTGCTCACCCATCATCTCGTACATGATGAATCGGCGTGGCTTTTCCTCGAACGGCTGTTCGCAGTCACCACACGGACTGAAGCCTGCGCATGGCTTCCGATCAGGACATTGACCGCGCGCAGCGCCGGTAGAAGAAATAGCTCAGCGCTTTTTATGCGATGAGACTGGAAATTCGAGGGTCTGGCCATCCCGCGCGGCAAACGCGCCGGCAAACCTGTCCTTGGCCAGTTTCTCCATCTCGTCCAGTTGCTCGTCGGTGCGTGCTGGATCGTGGTGAAACAGCGCGAGCCCCCGCGCACCGGCCGCCTCACAGAGCTTGACGCCCTGTTGCCATGTCGAGTGGCCGTTACCGCGGCGGCGTTCCATCTCCTTCTCGGTATAGGTGCAATCGTAAATGACGAGGTCGGCATCGTCGATCAGGCCGAGCACCGACTGATCGAGTTTGCCCGTCTCGTGCTCGGTGTCCGTGATCACCGCCACGACGCGGCCGCCCCATTCGACCCGGTAGCCTATGCAGCCGCCCGGATGGGTAAGGCTGCCGGTCCGAACCACCACCCCTTCGCGCGGCCGAAGCACGTCTCCGGACACGAAATCGCGGCAGTCGAGCTTTGCCTTGCAGACGTCCATTTTCACCGGAAACCACGGCGGCCGGATGAACTCATCGACCATCTGTCGGGTCGTCATGCGTCCTGCAAGATGCCCGGACCAAACGGTAAGCTTGACGCTCGGGTCAAAGATCGGCGCAAAAGCCGGCAGCCCGATGATGTGATCGTAATGGCAATGAGTGAAAAGCAGGTCGAAATCGGTCACATCCGCCGCCTGAAACGCCCTGCCGGCAGGCCGCAGGCCAGAGCCCGCGTCGAATAGAAGCGTATGCTTGCCGCATCGCATCTCAATGCAGCTTGTGTTGCCGCCATAGCGAACGAATTCCGGCCCGGATACCGCAATGCTGCCGCGCACGCCCCAAAACCTGACCAGGAAAACGTCGTCGTCCATGGTAGCCCCTTCGCAGTTCCCGTCGCTCATCGTAGCTAAACAACTGCCGCTAGAGCAATTCCAGGGAAAAGTGTGAACCGTTTTCCGCCCGAAATTTGAGGAGACCAGACCGGTTTCCTCCAGTGACCCCCTCAGCCAGAGGCTGCGCTATACTGACGGGGAGCGTCGACCGCATCTCATTGGCTATTTGGCACTTCTAGCATCGATAAGATCGGCGGTGGTGTGGCTTAGGCGATCGGCAAGAACCCGCAATATCTCGATGGTCATTTCCGGGGACTCCTTCATAAGCCTCAGGAAATGATCCTTGCGGATTCTCAAGACTTCCAGCTGACTTGCCGCTCTGACGGTGGCTGTGCGCGAGCTGTTGCACAGTATGGCGATCTCCCCAACAATCGAATTTGGCGCCATCTCGGCTACTTTTAACGGCCCTCTATCGGAATCAACCAGAATATCTGCTTTGCCTGAAAGGATGACATAGGCGGCATCTCCCTCGTCGCCCTGCCGGAAAAGGATCTGGCCGGCGCCGTAGCTCACGCGGTCGGAGGTGAACGCAAGCAGTTTGAGCTTTGTCAACTCAATGCCAGAAAACAAGGGAACGCGTTGCAGCATTCCAACTTCATCCTTGAGCAGCATTGTCGCAAACCTCAAAATTCGCGTTTGCCAGACTAGAGCAACGCGCGCCCAGATGGAATTGGTTCCGTATCCGGGACGTCGCTCTACGACACCAGTTCCTTGAAGACACCGTTGCCTGCCAAAAGTGTCTCGTGTGTTCCGTCTTCCACCAATTCACCCGAGTCGAACACGATGACGCGATCGAACATCATCGCCATGGACGGATTCGTCACCACCCAGACAATTGCCGGCGAATGGCCGTCGCGTCTGGCTTCCTCGAGAACGTTCCGCAACACCTTATCTTGCATGCGTTGATCGAGCGCCGACAGCGGCCGGTTGAGAATGAGAAAATCGGGACGCTTGAGCAGCGCTCGGGCAACGTCGAGCTTCTGTCGCTGTCCACCGGTCAGCCGCCTGCCGCCGGCGCCGACGTTGAAATCCAGGCCGACATTGAGAAGTTCGCCATAAAGCCCCAGCTCGTCAAGAAGGTCATAGAGGATGGAGCGTATGCGGTCCGGCGCGTCGGGGTGGTTGTTGCCCACACGCCCGAACAGCACATTATCCATGACAGTAGCCGCGGCGATGTATTTGCCCGGATCATACCGTTCGATCGCGTCATGCAGCTCGGTCGGCAGGTTTTCATAGAACCGGTTGCGGGCAGTGACGATCTTGCTCATCAGCTCATCGCTCAGCAGGCCGAAGCGGTGCCGGGGCTCGATATAGGCAAAGCTCAAGCTAACGATCATGGCGCGGTCGGTCTCCGAAACCGCCTCGTAGGGACGGTTCTTGAGCCGTTGCAGCAATGTTTCGTAGGCCGGTATCTCCTCGGCGCTCATGAAGGCGAGCTGCTGGAAGAACTGGTGATCGGCTGGCAGGTCGGCGAACAGCTCGATCGCCTGTTCGGCGATTTCCATGCCCATTTCGTAGAGCGTGCGGTCGAGACCGGCTTCATTGAGCACAGAAGCAAAATAGGGGTTGGCCGCCAGCGCCCTATCCGCCAGTTCAGGGCCGGCCGCAGCGCCGAAGAGCAGGTTCTGGCCGATCGTCGCTTCCTTGTTGTAGGCGCCCGGTTCGAAAGGAACCACTAGTCCGCTCAGCCCTTCCTGTTCAAGCCGGGTTCGCAACGCCGCACGCAGTTCGACGATCCGCCTGGCAAGTTCCGTGTGACGCTTGAGGTCGGCCGAAGAGCGCAAGCCAAGGTCCAGAATGTCGCGCGACAGAATAACCGCGTCGAGCACCCGGCGCACGGCTTCAAAGAGGTCGTGCGGGCCGGTGGCGCCGGCGGAAGCATAGTTGATCCAGTCGCTGCGGATATCAAGATCCGGATTGCCGGACCGGCGCGCCTCTTCGATGTTCCAGCGGTGCTGGTCTGCCGCTGCACCGTCATAAGTCACCGGTGTCAGCGGCGCATGTTTCAACCCGTAGAGCAAGTTATCGCGGAGGCTTGCCTGGAACAGGAAAACATCCGACGAGGCATACGACATGCGACGTCCGGTCACCGCTTCGGGGAGTTCAAGCAGGTCGTCGGTGCCCGAAACGATCCTTCCGCTGTCGGGCCAGTTCAGCCGCGCAAAGGCTTCTGCAAGCGCTTCGGCTCCGCCTGTTGCGGTGCTGACCAGCGCTACCGTCTCACCCGGCTTGACCTGGAGGGAGACACGGTTGAGAAGGATCGCACCGCCATCGTCTGCTATGGACAGACCGATTGCCGACAGGGGGGCGGTCATCGGATCGGGATCGTCGATCGCCAACGCCCCGATTGTAGGCGCAATGAGACCCTCCACGGTGAACTGTTCAACGACCTGCTGATATTTGACCTGGACATCCTGCCGATCCTGATCCCAGTCGATCAGTTCCTTCATCGGTCCGGGCAAGTCCTTGTAGGCGCCGATCACGGCCACGAGTTGGCCGACGTCCAGCCGGCCGCCGATGACCAGATACCCGCCGATCATGTAGAACAGAAAGGGCGTGAGCTGCGCGAGAAAATTGTTGAGGAACTTTACCATGAATTTCCATTGGTAAAGATCGAAGCGGATCTTGAAAATGAGCCCGAGCCGGGCAGCTATGTCGGCGCGCTCGTAGTTTGACGTATCGTGGACGTGAACCGCGCCGATGCCATCGACGATTTCGCCAACACGGCCCGAAAGCGCGCGCGCCGTCAATTGCCGTTGGCGCCCGAGCACGAGTAGCCGCCGCCGCATTCGCGGGATGAGCACGATCTGGATCACCACGATCACGACCGCTATCATTCCGAGCCAGACGTTCTGGACCATGATGAACAGCATGGCCGTCAGCGCCTGGCCGCCGAGCAGCACCGGCTGCAGGAAGGCATCGCCGATGAAGCCGCCCAAGGGCTCCACCTCGTCCTTCACCATGGTCGCCACTTCGGCGGATTTCACCCGCTTGAAGTAAATCGGCGGAAACCGCAGCACACGATCGACAAGATCGAAGCGGATACGCCGCAGCATGCGTTCGCCGAGACGGCCCTTGTAGGTGTTGATGTAGAGTTTGAACAGGCCGTTGATGACGACCAGCAAGAGGAACACAATGCTCAGGGCAAGCAGCGTCGCCTTGCGGCCGAGCTGAAAACCGGAGAAGAACAGGACCTCGCCAATAAACGGCAGGTTATAGTGCAACCTCATGAATGGCAGGGTCGCGCCGGGTTGCTCGAAGCCGCGGCCTTGGATCGGGCCGTTGACGATCAGCTTCGGCAGGTTGAAGGACATGAAATACGGGATCATCGAGATCACGACGATCAGCAATATCCAGACCTGCTGCTTCTTGGTGTGCGTCCAGATATAGCGGGCTAGGCTGGGTTCCATATGCGACTGTGGACCTCAGTTGGAAGGATGGATGCAAAAGCACCTGCTGGCGAATGGCGTATCGGCAATTTCTTCGTCGCCAATGACAAGCTCGAAGCTGCAGTGCACGGAAGTAGTGCTGCGCTCAGCAAGATTGCGTTGTGTCGCCCGAAATCCCAACATACAAGGCGAATATGATGGATGTCACGCAACCACGCAATGCCGGCATGGACGGGCACGAGCAAGCCTTGGACCTCACCCGAGGAATTGCGGCCTATGTCAAAAGCCCTCTCGTGGCAGGGCTGGCGCGCGTCATCGCCAAGCACCCGAAGGCCGATATCGCCAACGCCTTCAACCACAAGCAGGTCGCCTGCAAGATGTGGGCGCTCGATAGGCTGTTCGAAAGCTGCGGCGGCCGGTTCGGGCGCATATGGGTTCTGGGTGGATGGTACGGCGTACTGCCGGCAATGCTTTTCAGCGATGCCCGCTTCGACATCGCGGCGGTCGACAGCATCGACATCGATCCCGAAGTCGCGCCGGTCGCCCTGACCCTCAATCGGGAAGCCGGCGACCGGTTCCGGGCGTTGACGGCAGATATGTATGCACTCGACTATGCGGCCGGGCGTCCCGACCTGACGGTCAATACGAGCTGCGAACACATAGCCGATCTGCGCGCCTGGCTTGCTCTGCTTCCGCGGGGCACGAATGTTCTGCTGCAATCGAACGATTATTTCAGCGAGCCGACGCACGTCAACTGCGTGGCTTCGCTGGCGGCCTTCGAAGCAATGGCGGCGCTACGGGAGGTGCGGTTCTCCGGCGAACTGCCGACAAAAAATTATACGCGCTTCATGCTGATTGGAACTGTCTAATGCATTTCGCCCAACAGTGCGAGGCGCTTTTGGGCCTGCGACATACATAAAAACAACGGTTTGACCCGCGTCGCACGAGATAGAGCGGTTCTGCGTTTTCCGTGAAACGATGAACCGCTTTAGGATCCATCGTCCGTTTGATCATGAGCTTCTCTGAAACCGGGCCCCCTTTTTAGGGACCATGTTCGATACCGGTCGCGCAGGATTTGCGCCGAGTGACGGGCACCGTCCAGATTGAGGCGATGCGCGGATGGTCTAGGAGCCACAAGCGCGGCTTCGATCGCTTTCGCCAAACCTTCAGGCGTTAGGTCCCTTTCCATCACAACCGTCGCAAGACCGAGTTCTTCAAGCAGCAGGGCGCGAACCGTTTGTTCTGTTTCACCGCCGGCTGCAAATGGGACGAGCAGGGAGCGACAACCCGCGCGCAGGACATCGCAGACCGTGTTGTAACCTGCCTGCGAGACTGACAGGCGGGCGCCGGTCAGCAGGCTGGCGAAATCCTCTCGGAACCGGAAGATGGACAGGCCCGGCGTGGCATCGCGTGCGATCGCGTCAAACTCGTTTTTCGGCAGGTTTGGGCCGGTGATCAAACACCATTTCCAACCGTTGTTGGCACTCCGCGCCGCTGCGATGGTGGAGCTTACAAGGCTGCTTCCGGCAGCTCCGCCGCCAACTGACACCAGAACGTCGAAGCGCTCGGAGGCCGCGGGCGAGGGCGGCGCGGCAACGAGCCCCGTGTAGGTGACATCGGCCTTGATCGCCCCGGCCAGTGGAAATGTCTTGTCGACGGTTGCAAACGCCGGGTCGCCGTGGACCATAACAAGGTCGAAGTGCGTATTGACAAGATCAACCGTTTCCTCGTTTCGGCCCGGCTTGACGCGCTCCTGAAGGATGTCACGGATGGACGTCACCAGCAGCGGTCTGGGCGACGTCGCGTCGATGGCCTCGATCAGCGGCAAGAGTTCGAAACGCATCTGCCGACGTCCAAATGGAAACGCCTCGACAATCACGACATCAGGCCTGCAATCCCGGAATGCCTGGAGCAGCATCTCTGAACGGCGTTTCTTGAAATCATCGTCGATGGGTATGCCGTGCAGGTCGACAAGTCCGGAAAATCTTTCATCACCGGAGGTGACAGGTGGCAGGGTTACAGATTTTACCCCCGGTCCCGGAAACCCTGCAACCGGCGCTCCGCCGGTGACGATCGTCACGTCAAACCCGTCATCGACCAGAGCCGCCGCGACGCGGCTGGTGCGTGCGAGATGCCCGATACCGAGCAGGTGCTGGACATAGAGGAAGGCACGCAGTTGCTTCAATCGACGGCCCGCCACTCGCGCTCGAACAATTCCTTGAGCTGTCCAATGCTCGCCACATGATCGAAATTGCCGCGCACGTGCCGCTCTGCGGCGTCGCCTAGGCGGGCGCGCAGCACGGGATCCCGGATCAGGCGCTCCAGCGCCTGTGCCAGGGCGATTGGGCTGTTTGTCGGTACCAGCAGCCCGGTTTCATCGGGCGATATAAGCTCCGGCACACCAGAAACATCGGTGGACACGCATGCAAGCCGCTGGCTAGCTGCCTCCACAAGAACATTTGGCAAGCCGTCCCGGTCGCCATTTGCCGTGATCCTGCAGGCCAGGGCGAAGATGTCGGCGCAGCGGTAGTGCTCAAGCACCTGCTCCTGCGCAAGCGCGCCTTTCCAGGAGACGCGATCATCCAGTCCGAGCTTCTTCGCCAGCGCCTTGAGCCGTTCCAGTTCCTCGCCGTCGCCGATATGCTCGAAACGCCAGGCCAAATCGCCAGGCAAGAGGGCAAGGGCCTCCAGCAAGGTATCGTAACCTTTCTTTTCGACGGCCCGTCCGACACTCAGAACGACAACCGCTCCGCCGCGCTCCGAGCCGTCATGCTGTTGTCGCGCGTCGCCAAAACTTCCGAAGCGATGAAGGTCGAGCCCATGATAGCTCAGATGCACAGACGAGTTGCCTTTGGCGAGTTTTTCCAGTCGATCGAAGCCGGTTTTCGTGCAGGTGACTGTCCAGCGGGCCGAGGAAAGCTTGCCAGCCAAATCCCAGTCCGCCGAAGTCCAGATGTCCTTGGCATGGGCTGAGCAGCTCCAGGGCAGGCTACGTAGCTGGCTGGCGTAGCGCGTGACCGATGCCGGCGTGTGCACGAAATGCGCATGCAACCATCCCGCTCCTTCCGGCCATTCGGCCGCCAGCACGAGCGCTTGCCCGAAGCGGCGTGCGCGATTGCGCGTAAAGTCGCGGGAGATATCGGCGGCCAGCGATCCGAGCGCGCGCCAGAAGCTCGGCCGCGGCAAATAGGCACAAAGCGAGCGAAGCACGCGTAGCGGCTCGTCATGCAGATATTCCGGCAGGTAGTGGACGGGCGCTTTGATCTCGTCATGTACGGGGTGGCGTTTTGCGTCGGTGGGCCGCCTGAGTGCGACGAGTATCAAATCGAACCCCGCGCGTTCCAGACCGAGCAGTTCCTGTGCGATAAAAGTTTCCGACAGCCGCGGATAGCCCTTCAGGACCACGACGATCTTGCGACGTTGCAAGTCAGTTGGTTCCTTCAACGACAGAAAGGTGATGGCCGGCCCGCCGGTCGAGCAATTCCGCGACAATCTCGGAAATGTGAGGCAGCCCTTCCAGCGTCAGATGCGGGTTACTCTGTGAGGGGCGGGGCCGGTCCGGTAGCGCCACGAGTGCATCGGCGAATCGCTGGGAGTCCTTGGCTTCGTGCGGCAAAAGCAGCTCGATGAGGCCGAGTTCGGCTGCGCGCCGAGCGCGAATCAGTTGTTCCTGGCGTGGCTCGATGCGCGGCACGATCAACGCCGGCTTGTCGAAAGACAATATCTCGCAATAGGTGTTGTAACCGCCCATGGCCACCACCGCCTTGGCGCCGGCAATCAGGTCTTCCATGCGGTTGTCGAACTCGATCATCTTGATGTAGGGGATCTTGGCCCCCTTTTTGAGCAGCTTGTTGCGCTTGCGGGCCGGCATGTAAGGCCCAAGCACGATCAGCGCCCTGTGCTGCAGTTGCGGATCCTGCTGATAGACATCGATGACGTCGTGAATCAATTCGGCACCGTCGCCGCCGCCACCGGTGGTGACCAGGATATAATCGCCCTCGGGCCGGTGGCCTGGCAACTCGTTGCGCTGCAAGCTTCGTTGCAGGAAACCGACGAAACTCATCTTTGCCCTGACGGCCGGAGGCACATCCAGGCCGGTCAGCGGATCGTAGAAATCCGGCGGCCCGTAGACCCAGACCTTGTCGTAGAACAGGCCAATCTTGCGCATCACATCCCTGCGCGCCCACTCTGCCTCGAGCAGGTGCGGCGCATCCATCACCTCGCGCAGGCCAAGCACCAGCGTGGTGCCACGCGTCTTGAGGTAGGACAGAGTATCCTCAATCTCACCGCGCAGGCCGAGCGGTTCCTTGTCGACGATGAAGATATCCGGCCGGAAGGTCTCGGCTGTGTGGCGGATGATCGACTGGCGCATTCTCAGCGTCTCATGCAGATCGATATCCTTTTCCAGCGAGGTGTATTCGCCGTTGCGCAACTTGATGACGCTGGGGATCTTCACGAAGTCGACGCGGGCTCGGTAGTCGAACGCGCCAGCGATAGTCGCACCCGAAATGATAAGCACCTGAAGTCCGCGGAAGTCCTCGACCAGCGAATGCGCGATTGTTCGGCAGCGCTGCAAGTGGCCAAGCCCGAACGTGTCGTGGCTGTACATGAGAATTCGAGCGTTTTCTGCGTGCTGGGTCATTGTTGAACGTCTCTTGGAATTCTCGCCTTGAGGGACCGTGAGCGACGCGCCGGCTTCGAAACCATCTTGGCTTTGAAATATGAGGTCGCCATTTCAATAATGTACTACTTCTGTGGAATGCCTGTCAGACAGGCCTTCCGATTGTCTAACTCCGAAACTTGACGGGTAGCGAATATAGCCTTGCGGGAGCGGGCCGAGACTCCCTGTTGTCGTTTTGGGAGGGATCGAAGGGGAATGTGGTATCCAAAAGATCGGCAGAAATCATCCCTCTTGCTTCCAAAAAGTTCCGGTGTCTCCGAACTCCATCGGTTGGAAGCGGTCAAGGCGAATTCCGCTATTCTGCCCATATAGCCAATTGGTTGGTCGCCAGGCGTCGCTCGGCCCATATCTGTTGTGGGACGCACTTCGTGCGCCATTGCCCTCGGTCTTGGGGGACCAAAGGTGCTGCCCATCAATCTCTTGACGGGCGGTCTGATTGTGATTCTCCGACCAGAACTGAGTCATCTGTCGCCAAGCTAGCCGGAATTTCAGCAAGAATCGAGTGGATGCCAGTGCTGACAAAGCACCGCCCGCAGATGGGCGTGTGCAAGACCAGTTGCTTGTCGATTGCGATGGGCCTCGGATCCAAACGGCGGTGATTTTCCCAATCACCGCCGTTGATGCACCCAAGCCACAGGGAAGGACGGGCTAGGCACATGAGAACGATCACCAAATTAGACCTAGCGGCGAGTCCGTCAAGTCGTCCTGCGGCCTTTCACAGGAAAATACCCGATGGCCGGGACATCCAAGCGTCAATTGTCACGAACCGGTAACGACGCCCCACACCGCCGCATTCAAGGCTTGGGCGGGAAGGGGCACGTCTCTATTGGTGGGGAGCGGAGGTAATTGCTGCCTCCTTGGGAGGCGCGAGCAAGCATGAAGGACCTCGCACCTGCGAGACTTGCCTTGCCCTTTCGAATCTAGCTGTGAGCCTTCAGGAGGGTGCCCATTCGGCCCCGACCGAGAAAGCTGAATCTGGGCTGTCCGCAATGAGGGTGCACCCGATTGCGGTGTTGGCTGGGGCCTTGACCTTCGCTGAGCACGAAGCTTCTCAAAATGGAAGTCAGGTGTGAGAAGCCGTTCTGTCCGCCTCGCGGTTCTGTCGCTTAGATCAGCCCTCCTTTTAACGGGCCTCTATACGATCTGACGCCTGAAGGCCCATCGCCCGGAGACTGCCCCAAACGGTCGCTGCCCCGCCCTCTCCAGCATGCACATCCGGCTCGCGGCTTTTGCCCTTGGTGTTAGGGGCGCGCTAGGATAGCATATCTGCGGAGTGGGTATGCGATGGCAGAAGTCTCGATACGCCGAGCGGACTTCATGATGGTCCTCGCTTATGCATCGGACCTCGCGACCGGCCATTCCCGCGATTTTGCGCTGAAGTCCTGCGTGCTTGCGATGCGGATCGCCGAGTTTGCCGGCGTTTCCGATGAGGTTCGGCGCAATGCCTACCACCAGTCGATGCTGCGCTATGTCGGTTGCAATGCCGACACCGACCTTCTGTCGGCCACCTTCGGCGATGAAATCGCGCTCCGCCAGGATCTCGTCGGTCTCGACATGGGCAACCGGGCGGAACTGGGCAGGGTCTTCGTGCAGGCCTTCAAGCGGCTTTACTATGATCTCGACCCCGATGCGCAGGCCAAGGCGATTGAGGCCGCGATGTCGCAGGCGCTCGCTGTGGCCCGCCCGGTGCTCACCGCCCATTGCGAGGTCGCGCAGCGGATCGGCGTGCGGCTCGGCCTGTCCGGCGAGATCCGGCGCAACCTTGGACAGATATACGAACGCTGGGACGGCAAGGGCCTTCCGCGTGGACTGAGCGGCGAGGATGTCTTGCCCGCCGTGCGCCTGATTACATTGGCACAGGATGTCATTGCGCTCAGCGACGCCGTTGGCATCGATGCGATGGCCGAAACCATCGCCAGTCGCGGCGATGGTGCCTACGAAGCGGAGCTGGCCCGGCTCGTCTCCACCAACGCGCCCGCGCTTATGGAGGGCATCGGCGCGACGGTCGATCGCGAGACCATTTTGGCACTGGAGCCCGATCCGCCGGTAACGCTGGACGAGGCGGCTTGCGACGAAGCTTTCCTCGCCATCGCCGACATGATCGATATGCGCATGCCGTTCACGCAGGGCCATTCGCGGATGGTGTCGGAACTGGCCGAGGGCGGAGCACGACGGCTCGGGCTGCCCGAGCCCGACGTCCGCGCCCTGCGCTGGTCGGGCTGCATCCATGACATCGGCGAACTGGTGGTGCCAGTGGCCACCTGGATGCGCAACGGTCCCCTGTCCGTCCGCGAGCGCGACGCGGCACAGTTGCACGCTTATTACGGCGAGCGGGCGCTGGCTTCGTTCGGCCGCGACGGCGACGCCATGGCCGGGATGGTGCTGCGTCATCACGAACGCCTGGACGGCTCGGGCTATCACCGCAAGGTCGGCGGCTCCGATCTGTCCCCGGCGGCGAGGATCCTGGCCGCCGCCGAAGCGTTCCAGACGTCGCGGGAGGAGCGCCCTCATCGCAAGGCGCTCTCCAGCGAGGCGGCGGCGACGCAGTTGCGGGCCGCCGTCCGCGAGGGGTGCATCTGCCCCGACGCCACCGAGGCGGTACTGTCCTTCGCCGGACAGCCGTCGCGACGGCCGCCCCCGCGTTCGCTGGCCGGCATGACGCCGCGGGAGATCGAGGTGCTGCGCCTGATCGCCGCCGGCCTGACGGCGAAAGAAACGGCGCGCAGGCTCGACATTTCGCCAAAGACCGCGGACCATCATATCCAGAGCGTCTACTCCAAGATCGGCGTGGCCACCCGTGCGGCCGCCGCGCTCTATGCGGTCGAGCACGGCCTCGTCAGGCCAGGCGAAACGCAGCCATAGGGAATACACCCCATGTGCGTCGGCCGCGAGGCGCGCATCGTGATCCTGTCGACGGACCGATAGTGGCCGCGACCGACAGGAGGAAATCAGATGCTTCTCGCAACGACCAAGGTCGCGGACGTCGACCACTTCATCCATATTTTTTCGACCAAGGGCGCCGACAAGCGCCGGCTGCACGGCTCGAACGGCGCAACCGTATTCCGCGACCCGAGCGAGCCCGACCGCGTATGGGCGATCTTCGACTGGGACGCCGAGGGCTGGAAGAACTTCGTGTCGGATCCGGAAGTGCCGGCTATCCTGCAGGAAGCCGGCCATGTCGGCAAGCCGCAGGCGGCACTGCTGCTCGGCCACTACGAGGCTTGACCTTCGCGCTGCGCGCCGTCTGCCATCCGTGGCGGCGGTGCGCCCGACGAAACCCCACAATATCGGAGAGATCAGATGAACCAGAATCCCATCAAGATCGGCCTCATCGCCGAACTCACCGGCCCCTTGTCCTTCATGGGCATTGCCAACGCCAACCTTACGACCATGCTTGTCGACGACATCAACGCCGGCGGCGGCCTCCTCGGTCGGCCGGTGAAGCTCATCATCGAGGATGGCGAGACCACCGACAGCGCTGCCAAGGCAAGCGCCGCCAAACTTGTGGATGTCGACAAGGTCGACCTGGTCGTCGGCGGCATTTACAGCTCGACCCGACTGGCCATCAAGAGCGAGGCGGTGACACGGGGCAAAACGCTCTACATCTACACCGAGCAGTATGAGGGACAGGAGAACGACCCCTTGATCTTCTGCACGGGTCCGGTGCCCGCGCAGCAGGTCGAACCGCTGATACCGTGGCTGATGAAGACCACAGGGGCGAAAAGCTTCTATCTGCCGTCGGCCGACTACATCTGGCCCCACCTCTTGAACAAGGCGGCGAGCCGGGTTGTGCGCGCCAACGGCGGCGAGATTGTCGGCGAGGAGTATTTTCCGCTCGACACCGTCGATTTCCGGCGCACGGTGCAGCAGATCATGGCGAGCGGTGCCGAGGTGGTGTTCAATACGATCTTCCCACCGGGTCTGACGCCGTTCCTGGAAGAACTGCACAAGGCCGGCTTCGGTAAACGCGGCGGCAAGATCGTCTGCACCTATTTCGACGAGAACTTCCTCAACCTGGTGCCGTCCGATCAGATCGAGGGCCTCTACAGCTGCCTCGACTACTATCAGGAACTCGACGATCCGTTCGGTCGCGCGCTGTTGCGCCGCTACAGCGAACGGTTCCCCGGCAGCGCGATGTTGACCGCAGGCAGCGGCTGCACCGGCCACTACCGGGCGATCAGGATGTGGGAAGCGGCGGTGAGGGAAGCCGGCACGGTTGAGCGTGACGCGGTCATCCGGGCGCTCGATCATGCCCGGATCAACGAGGGCCCGGGCGGCCCGGCCGAGATGATACGCGGCCAGCACCATGTTCGAATGAATATGTACATTGCGCGGGCGGAGGGCGGTCGCTTTCGGGTCGTCAGCAAGCTCGGTTCGATCGATCCCAACGAACGCGTGCTTGCCGAAGAACTGAGCACCGTGAGGTGAACTGCGCAGACCTCGATTACTGTTGTTCCAACCGGCGAGGGCGGCTCGATGATGGCCTCGCCATCCACGCCCCGCGCCTCGGTCAAAGAGGCGACCGACCGACTCGCGCACTGCTTTATATAAATCTATGCAACGCGCCGCGAAGTTATTCCCAGCTGTGGGGAAAGTCTCTGGTGTAGCTATCTCGATCGTGGCTGGCAGGATCTGGATAGGCACGTTCCGGATCGGACTAGCGGCGCGATTGACAATAGGGACTGCAATCGGCGGCGTGAATTAAGCGGCGTGTACACGGCGTTTGTTGGAGAACAATCGTAGAAGGTCACCAAGACGCGTGTGAAATCTCAAAGGGTATGGGCGAACGGCAGGTCCGCAAAATCTGAACCGGGCAAGCCTCTTCGACCGCTGGCCCATGTTTGGAGTGTCGAACAGGCCGCTTCAATGCCGGCCAGGATGAGGTCGATGCCTGCGAGGAAATGATCGCGGCACTCGAGCTCCCCTAGCTACCTCGCTGGGTGATGCATGAACGGATGGGCGCTCGGTCTAGGGTTGGAGGCTATCGAGGGCAACTGTTGGCATGATGCGATATGGAAGACCTTGCCGGCATTCACAAACGCCTTTCGTTTCTTGGCATCGAAATTCGTGCCGTCCACGAGGGTGTAGTGAACACAGTCTTGGTCGGACTTCGCGGGCTTGTTGGGCAACTCTATCGAGAGGACATCGCTCACAAAGTCCGTCGGGGTCAGGCCGGCCGAGTGAGCAAGGGGCTCCATGCCGGTGGATTGACCTACGGCTACTCCTACGTGCTAGGCGACCCTGGGAAGCGACTGATCGCCGGGAAGCGGATATCGTGCGTCGTATCTTCAGGGAGTATGTTGATGGGCAGACCCCGCGTGATATCGCCCACAATCTAAATAGAGACCGCATACCACCGCCTCGTGGCCGAGCCTGGAATGCATCTACTATCAATGGAAGTGTGCAGAGAGGGACGGGGCTGCTTCACAATGAGCTTTATGCTGGCCGGCTGATCTGGAACAGGGTCAGAATGATCAAGGATCCTGATACGGGGAAAGGTGTCTCGCGTCCAAATCCCAAGGGTGAATGGCGAGTGGTCGCGGTACCGGACCTCGCCATTGTTTCGTCCGACCTGTTCGACGCAGCACAAGCACGCGAGAAGGCGCGTGCAATCACCACCCATCCATGCTATCAACGTCGACCACGGCATATGCTGACTGGGCTCCTGAGATGCGGTGCCTGTGTGCGGGAATGTCGTCAAAAGGCATGGACAAGTCCAAGCGCATTCGCATCCGTTGTTCATCGGCGACGGAAAGCGGAATATGCGCTGATCCGAAGACCTTCTACTTGGATACGGTCGAAACTGCAGTTCTGAACGGGCTTACCGCCGAGTTGCGCCACCCCGAAGTGATTGCCCAGTACGTCCAGACCTACCACGAAGAACGGAAGCGCTTGGCAGCCGACACCGATGCTAGGCGCACCCGTTTGGAGCGACGGCTTGAAGAGCTAACTCGGGAGATCGAGCGGCTGGTCAACGCCATTGCCAAAGGCCACGGCGACCCAGCTGTACTGGGACCGCAATCAACAACACTGAATGAAGAGCGCAAGTGCATTTTGGCAGAGTTGGATCGGGTACCCGCTGCGACCGGAGTGATCGCGCTGCACCCTGCGCTGCTTTTATTCCAAACCCATTTGGTGAGCTCACTATGGCGCGAAAGAAAAAATACTCCCCAGTTCGATTCTTCACGGCCGATGGCGTCGAGGTGCAAACCATTCTCGATTTGGCCGGCCCTCACAAGGATGAACTGTTGAAGCGAATCGTTGAGGCGCTGGCGCGAGACGCGGCGAGGCGGGATTTTATCGCCGAGCCTGGTCACATACCGTGAGCTCAGTCCCTTCAGGCTGCGCGGCCGAAGCGATCGATCCTGAAATCGTCGAGTGGCGTTTCACAACGGTCGGTCGCGATGAGCTCGGCCATGGCGTCGCCCACACCCGGGCCGAGCTGAAAGCCATGTCCGCTGAATCCGAAGGCGTGGAACAGGCCGGGTGTCGTCGCCGAGCGTCCCATGACCGGCAGCATGTCCCGGATATAGCCCTCGCAGCCGGACCACGTGCGGATGACCGAGACATGCGCGATTGCCGGGAGCAGCCGCGCGACGGCGCGCAATTGCATCTGGAGGCGTGTGGGGTCGGCGACCGCGTGGCCCGGATCGAGGTCCGCCGCGACCCTTTCGGCCGCGCCGCCGAAGATGATATTGCCCCGTTCGACCTGGCGTAGATAGGCGCCATGGTCCTTATCGCGCGTCCAGATGCCGACCACCGGCAGGATCCGGTGCGGCAGAGGCTCGGTCACACCCATCTGCGGGCCGCAGGCGTCGAGTGGAACCGCTTCGCCGAATTGCGCGGCGATGCGCGCGCCCCAGGCTCCGGCGGTGTTGAGCAGGCACTCGGAGGCGAATGAGCCCTTCGAACTGGTAATAAGGAAACCGGAGCCCGCATAGGTGATCTTCTCGACTTCGGCTCCCTCGATGATTTGCGCCCCCAGTCTGCGGGCCGCCGCGGCAAAGGCCGGCGCGATCAGCCGCGGATTGCCGCTGCCGTCATGCGGAGAAAATGACGCGGCGATCGCGTCGGTGCCGAGGCCGGGAAAGCGGGCGCCAATCTCGCGTGGGCCGAGTTCTTCCAGCTCGAGGCCCCAGGGCTGCGCGGCTTGGGCATAGGCCCGCATGTCGGCAAGGCTTCCTTCATCGAAGATCAGCCGGACATGACCGGTGGCGCGGAACTCGACGTCGCGGCCAAGCATCTTTTCGGCTTCGCCCCACAGTCGCAGCGAGCGGTGGGCGAGTGGAAGCTGGGACAGATGGCGTCCCGTGCGCCGGATGTTGCCGAAGGAGGCGACTGTCGCTCCAGTGCCGACCCGATTGCGCTCGATCAGCGTCACGCGCGCGCCGCGCCGGGCGAGGAAATAGGCCGAAGCCGTCCCCATCAGCCCACCGCCCAGCACGATCACATCCATGGTTATTCCCTAGAGCATGATCCCGAAAAGTGGGAACCGGTTTTCTCGGACAAACGGTTTCCGTTTGTCCAGGAGATCATGCTCCAACAAAGAGCTAGATGATGGCTGTTCGACCAAATGTCATTTTCATCTCGTGCGGAGCGAAAAATCCCTGAAGGCGCCGATCTTGTCGGCATCGCGTCATTGCGTCAAAGATGGGTTTGGACAACAACCATAAGCTAAGCCTATGGAGTGGCAATGCGTGCCCGTCAGCTCGAAGTGTTCATCGCCGTCATGCGCGCGGGCACCGTGACCGCCGCGGCGCGGACGCTGAACATCTCCCAGCCTGCGCTCAGCCAGATCCTGCTCCACACCGAGGATGAACTCGGCTTCACGCTGTTCGAGCGGGTGAAGGGCCGCCTGCGGCCGACCCCGGAGGCGCTCGAGATCTTCGCCGATGCCGAGAGGCTGTCGGCGGGACTGGAAGGCTTGCGCCGCAAGACCACCGACCTGCGTTTGGGCCGGACGGGGTTGGTGCGGGTCGCGGCCTCGCCGCCGCCGGCCATGGCTATCTTGCCGCGCGCATTCACCAGCTTCCGCGCGCAGCATCCCGATATTCTGCTGCGTTCCCATAGCGCGCCGATCGCGGCGATCGTCGACATGCTGCGCGCCGGCGATGCCAGCCTCGGCGTCGCGTTGGACGACCGGCTGCCTCCCGATATCGACGCAGAGGTGATCGGCAGCGTCGGCTTCGCCTGCCTGCTGCCCGCCGGGCATGCATTGGCCGGAAAAACTGAGTTGACCCTCGCCGATCTCGCCGGGGAAGAGTTGATATCCTATCGCGGAAACACCCGCCCCGCCGACGAGTTGGCCCACGCGGCCCGCGCGCAAGGTCTGGCGCTTTCGCCGTCGCTCGAAATCGATGTTTCCATCTCGGCGGTCGGCTTCGTCCAGGCCGGCCTGGGTGTCGCCCTGGTCGACGCGCTGCTGCCCTGGCACCAGTTTGCCGGGCTTGCCGTCAGGCCGCTCGCGAATGGGCCGGAATTTCCGATCGCGCTGCTGACGTCACGCACACGCGCTCTCTCGCGGGCCGATGAGATAATGCGCGACCAGATCCGCACCGCCTGTTCCGTCGTGCTGGGCGGTGCCAGGGCATAAGCAAGGCTTATATCATTCCTCTCCATACGTCTTGGACCATGGCCATCCTGTCGTGTCAGCTTCGGTTGCAGACAGGAAGGGACGCATCATGGATGGTGTCATCGCGGCCAACGAGGCGCGGAACGAAACCGACTGGAAGGTCGGCGTCGATATCGGCGGCACATTCATCGACTTCTGCGCGCTCGAAGCGCGCTCCGGTCGCGTCGCCTCGCTGAAAGTGCTGACGACGCCGGAGGATCCGGGCGCCGAGCTTATGACGGGCCTCACGCTTCTGGCCGAACGCGAAGGCTTTGATCCTGCCCGTGTGACGCGCTTCGTGCACGGTACGACGGTTGGCATCAACACGATCATCCAGCGCAAGGGCGCATCGCTCGCGTTGTTCACCAATGCCGGCTTCGAGGACGTCATCGAAATGGCGCGGCTGCGCATGCCGGACATGTATTCGCTGTTCTGCGCACGGCCGGAGCCGCTGATCTCGCGCGACATGGTTTTCGGCATTCCGGCCCGCATGCGTGCCGATGGGAGCGAATCCCGGGCCCCGGACATGGCGGCGGTGGAAAAGGCGGTGGCAGTGGCAAAAGCGAATGGGGCGCAAGGCATCATCGTGTCCTTCCTCCATTCCTGGCGCAATGCCGCTCAGGAAGCTTCAGTGAAGGCGACGATCACGCGTCTTGCGCCCGACCTCTTCGTCTTTTCCTCGGCCGAGGTCTGGCCGGTCATCCGCGAATACGAGCGCACCTCAACCGCTATCCTCAACGGCTATGTCCATCCGCGCGTCTGCGGCTATCTGACGGCGCTGGAACAGCGGTTGAAAAGCCGTGGCGTGCCGGCGCGTCCGATGCTGACGAAGTCGAATGGCGGACTGATGAACGCTGCCGAGGGCAAGCGCGCCTGCGTGAATATGCTTTTGTCGGGAACGGCCTCCGGTGTCATCGGCGCCTCGTGGCTGGCGCGTCAGGCAGGCGAAGACAAAGTTCTTACCCTCGACATCGGCGGCACCTCGGCCGACTTCGCGCTCATCATCGGCGGCGAGGCGCAGTTCGGCACTGGCGAGCTGATCGGCGAATTTCCACTTCATATCCCCTCCGTGTCGGTCAGTTCGATCGGTGTCGGCGGCGGCTCGATTGCCAGTATCGACGCGCAGGGGGTGCTGCGGGTCGGACCGGAATCGGCAGGTTCGACGCCGGGACCGGCCTGCTACGGCCGTGGCGGCGACAAGCCGACGGTGACGGACGCCATGGTGGTGTGTGGATGGCTCGGTCACAGCGAGATGGCCTATGGCCAGCTCAGTATCGATACCGGCCTGGCGCATCGCGCGGTCTCCGAGCTTGCCACTCGGCTCGGCCGGCCCATCGAGCAGACCGCGCAGGCGATCCTCGATATCGCGGTGTCGGAGATGTTCGTCGGGGTCGAGAAGCTCGCCTCGCGCGCCGGCGTCGACTTGCGCGACTTCACGCTGATGCCTTTCGGCGGTGGCGGGCCGATGCTCGGCGCTTTTCTTGCCCGCGAACTCGGCATGAAGCGCGTGATGGCGCCGCGCCGCCCCGGCGTGGTGTCGGCGCTCGGCGGACTGGTGGCGGATTTGCGGGGGGATTTCATTCGCACCATCTTCACCCCGCTCTCGGGCGTGTCGCTCGCCGGAATTCACGAGGCCTTTGAGGCGCTGGCGCAAGAGGGGCGCGACTGGCTTGCGGCGCAGGGGCACGACGCGGCCGCGGATCTCATTTTCTCCTGCGACATGCGCTATGTCGGGCAGAGCTATGAGATCGAGGTTGTCCTGTCGCCGCAATGGTTGGCAGATGGTGATGCGGCCGCCATCGCGCAGGCCTTCCATCTCACCCATCAGCAGCTCTACGACTTCCACGACGTTGATGGCGAGATCGAGCTCGTGAACGTGCGGCTGTCCGCAGTGGGCGGGGGGCCGAAGCTCTCCCTCCCGGAGACCGACGAGATCGACGCTCAGGCCATCCCGGCGCGCAGTCTTGCGGTCTACACGGGCGCGAGCGTCGAGACCGTCGACCTCCACAACCGGCAGACCCTCGTGCCGGGCAGCACGTTCCACGGGCCTGCCGTGGTCGTTCAGGAAGACACCACCTTCGCCATTCCTGCCGGAGCGCAGGCAAGGGTCGACCGCCATCTCAACCTTCTGCTGACCTTCGCGGGGTGACGCCATGTTTGACCGGACAAACCTTCAGGTTCTGGCGAACCATGCCCGCGCGGCCGCCGAGAACATGGCGCACACGCTGCACCGCACCGCGCACTCCGCTTTCGTCAAGGAGACCCAGGATTTCACGGTGATGCTGATGGACCGTTCAGGCGCGACCTTCGCCGTGCCGATGGAACTCGGTGCCACCTGGTACCCGGGGCTTTCGTATCGCCGCGCGATCGCGATGGTCGCCGACTATAGGCCGGGAGATGTCGCCTTCACCAACGACCCCTATTCCGGCCACGTCGCCACGCACGCGCCAGACACGCATCTGTGGAAGCCGGTCTTCGTTGACAACGACATCGTCGCCTGGACCGGTGGCCATATCCACAACACCGACATGGGTGGCGCGGTGCCGGCTTCGCTCAGCCGGGCGCTGACCGAAATCCATCAGGAAGGCATCCGCTTTCCGCCCATGAAGCTGGTGAATAAGGGCATCATTGACGAGTCGATCCTGCGGATCATGAGCACCAATGTGCGCAAGCCCGACCTTAACATCGGCGACATCAAAGCGCTGGTCGGTGCGCTCAACACCGGCGAGCGCAAGATCCAGGCAATGGTACGAAAGTTCGGCAAGGCCGGCTTCATCGAAGGCGTTTCCGCGCTTCTCGACCAGGCGGAAGCGCAGGCGCGCGACGTGCTACGTTCCATGCCCGACGGCACATGGGAGTTCGCCGATTATGCCGACGAGGATTCCGTCGAGGCCAATCCGTGCCGGCTGAAGCTGACGCTGACGATCAAGGGCGATGCGGCGGTGCTCGACTTCACCGGCTCCGATCCGCAGCTCGGCTCCTCGCTCAACGTGCCTTCCGGCGGCGACCCGCGACACACTATGCTGCTGGTGGGGGTCTACTACGTGCTCTATACCCTCAACCCCAAGATCCTGCTCAACACCGGCCTGACCCGGCCGTTTACCTGCATCACGCCCCGGGGTTCCGTGCTGAACCCGGTATACCCCGCCGCCGTAGGCATGCGCTCGCTCACCTGCGCTCGACTGCGGTCGGTCATCTTCGGCGCCTTCTCGCAGGTGATGCCTGAACGCCTGCCCGCGGCGCCGGCCGGCAACAACTGCATCGTCAACGTCATGACCACGGAAGAGCGCACCAGCCGGACCGTCATCACGGCGGTGAATCCCGTGGTGGGTGGCGGCGGCGCGATGCCGCATCGCGATGGCACCAATGGCTCGGGCGCCGATGCCGCCTATCTCAAGAACACGCCGATCGAGATCACCGAGACCGAGACCCCGGTCGAATTCGTGAAATACGGGCTCGCCAGGGACAGTGGCGGCGCGGGCCGCTGGCGCGGCGGGCTGGCGACAGAGATGGCCTTCCGCGTCTTTGCCCCTGATTCCAGGATCACGGCCCGCAACCGCGACCGCAGCTTCTTCCGTCCCTGGGGCGTGCTGGGCGGCAAGGCAGCCGGCCTGTCGGACATGATCGTCAATCCAGGGACCGAGCACGAGCGGCGGCTGGGCAACATTGACACCACTGTGCTGCAGCCCGGCGATGTGCTTGAGATCCGCTCCGCGGGAGGCGGCGGACGCGGCGATCCACGTCAACGTGAACCCTGGCGGGTCGCACAGGATGTGCGGCGCGGCTACGTCTCGGCGACAGCTGCCGAGCACGACTATGGCGTCGTCATGCACGGCGGCGAGATCGACGAGCAGGCAACGGGGCAACTGCGTGCGCGGCAGGAGCCGGCCGCCGGCCACTTCCATTTCGGTCCGGAGCGCGACGGTTATGAAGCGCAGTGGACGCCGTTGGCTTACGACCGGCTCACCACGATACTGAGGGACTTGCCGATCCATTGGCGGTTCTTCGCCAAGACGGAGATCTTCCGCCGCATGAAGGGGCGCTGGGGACCGGAGGGCGTCCAGGCGGCGTTCGACGCGGTCTGCGAACGGTTCCCCGAACTGCCGCGTCCGCGCCCCGTGCGAGAGGCCGCTGAATGATCATCGCCGGCCGCATCGTCCGGCTGGCCGAACGCCACCGGGCGCAGTTGCATTTCTTTCTCGACGGTGAGATGCGTAGGGCGCTTGCGGGCGACACCGTGCTGACCGCCATGCTGGCGTCAGGGCACGCGTTGCGAAAGTCCGAGTTCGGAGCCGAGCCGCGCGCTGGCTTCTGCCTGATGGGAGCCTGCCAGGATTGCTGGGTCTGGCAGGACGAAGGACCGCGCCTGCGGGCGTGCTCGACACTTCTCAGCGAAGGCATGCAGTTGCGCACGATGCCATCGGAGAGCTGGCTGTGAGCGAGACCCCGCCGCCTCGGATCGTAATCGTCGGCGCCGGCCCCGCCGGCATAAGGGCCGCGGCAACGCTGGTCGAGGCCGGACTCCACCCGGTGGTGATCGACGAAGCGCAGCGTGCAGGAGGACAGATCTATCGGCGCCCGCCGGACGGGTTCACCCGCACGCCGGAGCAGCTCTACGGGTCGGAGGCGGCGAAGGCCTGCGCACTGCATGCGCTCTTCGACCGGCTGTCCGCAGAGGGGCGGCTTACCCATTGCGCGGGAAGCTCGGTCATCGCCGTGCAAGAGGGGCGGCTGCACGTGCTGGGTGAGGGGGGCGTGCCGGTGCTCTTCCATGACCGCCTGATCCTTGCGACCGGTGCATCCGACCGTGTCGCTCCGGTCCCGGGCTGGCAGAGCGCCGGAGTCTACAGCCTCGGTGCGGCACAGATCGCGCTCAAGGCGCAGGGCGTGGCGCTGGGGCAGCGGATCGTCCTGATCGGATCGGGGCCTTTGCTGACGTTGGTCGGCGCCCAGCTTGTCAAGGCTGGAGCCGATGTGGCGGCGGTGTTGGATACATCTTCCTGGCGCCAACAAATGCGCGGATTCTCTGGACTTGCCGCCCGGCCGTTGGTCGCGCTGCGTGGCCTGGCTCTGCGAGCGGAGCTGGGCCGCCGCTATCATGCGGGCGTGACGCTGGAGCGCATCGAGGCCGACGGGCAAGGTGTCGTGGCCTTGCGCTGGCGTGATGCCGGCGGTCGGCAGCAGCATACGCCTTGCGACATGATCGGCATGGGCTGGCACCTGCGGGCGGAGACGCATCTGTCCGACCTGGCGGGATGCGCCTTCACCTATGACGAGCGGTGGCGGCAATGGCTGCCGAAGACCGACCAGATGGGGCGGGCTGGCAACGGCGTTTATCTGGCTGGCGATGGGGCTCGTCTTCTGGGAGCGGACGGGGCGGAGATCGCCGGGCGTCTGGCTGCAGCGGCGTGCCTTGCCGATCTTGGATTTCCAGCGCCCTCCAGCGCGGCCGATCTGCGGGAGCTTGCACGGCTCGAGCGCTTTGCCTGCGGCTTGGCTTCCGCCTTTCCCTGGCCAGCGGTGATGGCGCCGGCGCTCCCCGACGATGCGGTCGTCTGCCGCTGCGAGAATGTGACCGCCCGAGATGTGCGCGAAAATGTTGATTTTGGCGGCGGCGAAGCAAACAGGGTGAAATCGCTGTCGCGCGTCGGCATGGGCCGATGCCAGGGACGCTATTGCCAGTTGGCCGCCGTCGAACTCGTCGCGGCACGAGCCGGCTGCGCGCCAGATGCAGTTGGCCGGTTTCGCGCGCAGGCCCCTGTCCGACCAACGCCTGTCGGCGCGTTTCTCCGGGAGCACTGATGCGATTGCCAATGCCTGGCCCGGATGTCGGCATGGATCACATCCTAGAAGTCGGCGACTTTGCCCCAGACCGAACCATCGAAGCGGCGCGGATCATAGGATGTCGCATCGACGACCGGTTCCGACCCGGTCATCAGATCGGCGACGAGGTGCCCGGCGCCGGGCCCGATGCCGAAGCCGTGTCCCGAGAACCCGGCAGCCAGGAAGAAACCCGGAACGGTATCAATCTCGCCGATAGCGGGCACGCCGTCTGGCGTGCTGTCGATGTAGCCGGCCCAGGCCGCATTGATCCTGGTCTGGCGCAGTGCCGGCAGCAGATCGAGCGCTCGGGCGTGGGTCAGGCGGATGGTCGCCTGGTCCGGGGCCGGATCGAGGATGCGCATCCGCTCCATTGGCGTCGGCTGGTCGAGCCGCCAGTGCCGGAGCGTTTCGTGGCCCGAGCGCACACCCTGCAGACCGCCGGGCGCGAGGCTTCGCCACCGCTTCAGGAACATGGGCAGGAACTGCGACGAGAAGCGCAGCTGCTGCGGCGTGACGTCCACGCGGCCGCGTCCGCTTATGGCGAGCGTGTAGCCGCCGTCGCCGCGACGCGTGGCCGAAATGTTTGCGGTATGCAGCGCATCCGGCAGGCCCTCAGCGCCGGGCGAGACGGACAGGATGGAGGATCGGATCGACGCCTGCGGAAAGCGGAAGCCGAACTGATGGCAGAAGGAGGACGCCCACGCGCCGCCGGCCAGGACCGCCAGCTTCGTCCGGATCGTTCCGCTTTCGGTGACCACGCCGCTCAGGCGCCCGCCCTCGACCTCGATACCGCGCGCGGCACAATTCTGGCGGACGGCGCCTCCACGCTTGATGATGGCGCGGGCCACTGCCGGTGCCGCCCGCGACGGATCGGCGGTGCCGTCGGTCGGCGAGAAGACGCCGCCCCTCCAGCTCCGGCCGGTGGCGAGGCCCCGCGCTGTGGCCTCGGCACTGTCGAGCATGTGCGTGGTAACTCCAGCGGTTTTGGCGAAATTACGCCAACGCGCCCAACCGGCGAGTTCCGCCTCGTCATTGCTGAGATAGAGCAGGCCGCAGCGCCGGAACCCGGTGTCTTCACCGCTCTCCGCCGCAAAGCTGTCCCACAGGTCCAAGCTTCTTGTTGCCATCGGCAGCTCGCGGGCGTCGCGGTTCTGCTGGCGGCACCATCCCCAGTTTCTGCTGGACTGCTCGGCGCCGACTCGCCCCTTTTCGACAAGCGCGACCTTCAGACCGCGCCGGGCCAAGTAATAGGCCGTAAAGACACCGACGATGCCGGCGCCGATCACCACCGCGTCCGCGGACTGCGGCAGTTGCTCAGTCGTTTCGATTTGCTGCAGCGGCGTGCGCATGGTTCTCCCTGCCGTGAAGCGCCAATCTAGCGTGTTGCGCAGGCAGTCGCTGCTGCACTTGTAGCCGTAGCAGAATTTTATTCCGTCAGTCGCGTTAGAATCGGGAGTCCCTGCGTTTCAAGCGGCGTCCACTCGGATGGACAGCCCAGCGGGCTGTGATAGTGTCGACCGTCATCAGCAGGGCAGCATTTTGTGCTGCGGCACGGTTCCTCGGAGGCCACCCGTGAAACTCGATCGGATCGATATCAAGATTCTTCACGAACTGCAGAAGAACGGCCGCATCACGAACGTGGAATTGGCCGAACTGGTGCATCTGTCGCCGAGCCCATGCCTGATGCGGGTCAAAAGACTGCAATCGGAGGGCTATATCGGAGGCTATTCCGCGCAGGTCAATATCGGCAAGCTCGGCCAGACACTGACAGTCTTCACCGAGATCACGTTGAAGAACCACCGCCAGGTGGACTTCGCACGTTTTCTCGCCGTCGTGGACAAGATCGAGCAGGTCATCGAATGTCATCTTGTGTCGGGTGGCTACGACTATTTGATGAAGTTCGTGACCTCCGGCATCGCCGAATACCAGACAATCATGGAGCGGCTGACCGACATGGATATCGGCATCGACAAGTATTTTAGCTTCGTGGTGCTGAAGTCCCCGATCGTCAAGGCGCACATGCCGCTGCCCAGCCTGTTTCCGAGGTAGTCAACGACGAGCGCGCTGCGCTTGTCGCCCGCTACAAGGTGTCCGGCCGCAATATCGGGTGCAGCGCTTTCAATTCGGCTTGCATCTCGGCGATCATCCACCCGCAGATGTCGGAGACGACAGGCCGTACCGGCCTTGAGCGCGGTGCAATCAGCTGATGGATCCGGCCCGTCTTGATCTGTCTGTCCGAGGCCGGGACAAGGGTTCCCTGAAGCAACGCCCTTGAAACGTTGCTGAGCCAGCCGAGCGCTACGCCTTCCCCGTTCATGGCGGCTTGAAGCACGACCGCGTAGTCCGAGAATTCGAGCCACTTTGCCCTGCTGGTCTTGCGGTCCGCCACACTGCCCCATGCGTCCAGCCACTGCTCCTTGGCGTCGGTCAGGTGAAGCAGCGCATGACCTTCCCCGGTTCCGGCATGGATCAACCGACCGTGGGCCGACAAATAGGATGGGCTGCATACCGGAACGATGACTTCCGGCGAGAATGCCCAGTGGTGATAGTGGGTGTCGTCATCGGCCAGGATTCTCGTGGCAAGGTCGACATTCTCGGCTGGTCCTCGCAAAACGCCCGCGATCAGTTCGAACCTCAGGTCGACGTCAGGAAATCTCGTGTTGAATGCCCCTAACCTGGGAACGAACCAATAGGTTGCCAGAGAACTCGAAAGTGAAAGGGTCACCACCGGCTTTGCAGCGCTGTTCTGCTTCATCCTCCGGATCACCTCAGCGATGCCGTCAAATCCCTCCCGCACAGCCGAATGGAGGGCACGTCCTTCTGCAGTCGGGGCCAATCCCGTTGGACCCCGCGTGAAAAGAGGCACACCGAAATCGGCCTCGAGCTGCGCAATGCTGCGGCTGATCGACGGTTGCGTGACGTTGAACTCGCGAGCGGCGGCCGTGAAGCTGCCCAGCCGGACAGCAGCCTCGAAAACGAGAAGTCCGCGCGCGGAAGGAACGAGTTTTGCAAATCCAGCCATACGCCCAGCGTATAACCACCCCAACAATTTTCAAGCTTTCCGCAATCCTGGAAATGGCGAACTATAACCCTTATGAATGGGGCGGAGCAGAACGTGAAGGTAGCGGGATCTCAAGCAGGCAGCACATCCAGCGATCCACTGCTTCAGCCGTTTCGGCTCAAGGGTCTGACGCTCCGCAACCGCGTCGTCAGCACCAGTCATGCCTCGATGCTGGACGATGGCGGCCTGCCGCTGGAGCGCTACCAGCGCTACCATGAGGAGAAAGCGCATGGCGGCCTTGCGATGACCATGGCGGGCGGCTCGGCCATGACCTCGCCCGACTCCAGTTGGGGCGGCGGTCAGCTGGACCTTTCGAGCGATCGCGTCGTGCCTCATCTCCAGTCGCTGTCGCAGCGCATCCACCGCCACGGCGCCGTCGTCATGTGCCAGGTTTCGCATCTTGGCCGGCGCGCCACCGCCTATGCCGGGAACTGGCTGCCGCCCGTAGCGCCGTCACGCGTTCGCGAGACGCGAAACCGGAATTTTCCGAAGGAGATGGACGCAGCCGACATCGACAGGATCGTCAGGGACTACGCCAGTGCGGCAAGGCGCTGCGTGGACGGCGGTCTGGACGGCGTCGAAACCGTCACCGCCGGCCATCTGATCGGGCAATTCCTCTCGCGCAGAACCAACAGACGCACGGATGGCTTCGGAGGTTCACTCGAAAACCGCGCGCGCTTCGGCCTGATGGTTCACGAGGCGATCCGCCGCGCGGTGGGCGACGATTTCGCTGTCGGCATCCGGTTCGTGATCGACGAGGCGGTCGAGGACGGGTCGGATTTCGAGGAATGCCTGGCCTTCGCCAGGCTGTTCGAGCGGGCAGGCCATATCGATTTCTTCAACTGCATATTCGGCCGCATGGACACCGATTTGTCCCTGGCCGAGCAGAACATGCCCGGCATGTTCACCAAGAGCGCGCCGTTTCTGCCGCTGGTCGGGCAGTTCAAACGAGAAACCAGGCTGCCCGTCATCCACGCGGCGGCCATCAGGGATGTGGCCACGGCCCGCCACGCGATCCGCGAAAACCTTGTCGATCTGGTCGGCATGACCCGGGCGCATATTGCCGACCCCCACATCGTCAACAAGGTGATGCGCGGCGAAGAAGAACGCATTCGCCCGTGTGTCGGCGCATCCTACTGCCTGTACAAGAAGGTGCAGTGCATCCACAACCCGGCCAGCGGCCATGAAACGATCATCAGCCATACCATCCTGCGTGCTGAAACGCTGAAACGTGTGGTCGTGGTCGGCGGTGGTCCGGGAGGGATGGAAGCGGCAAGGGTCGCCGCCGAGCGCGGACACAGAGTGAGCCTGCTCGAAGCCGGGGCGCGACTTGGTGGGCAGGTGCTCGTCGCGGCCGCTGCCGTCGACCGCAAAGATCTCATCGGCATAGTCGACTGGCGTACCGGTGAGCTCGATCGCCTGGGCGTCGAAGTCCGCCTCAACACCTATGCGGACGCAGCGATCGTCCTCGCCGAGAGACCGGACACGGTCATCATCGCCACCGGCGGCATTCCGGACATGGAATGGCTGGAGGGCGCCCAACATTGCGACAGCGTCTGGGATGTCTTGACCGGGGTCGTGCCGGCGAAGGACGACGTGCTCATCTACGATGAGACCGGACGCCAGTCGGCAGTTTCCTGCGCCCTGCATCTTGCCCGTCCGGGGCGCCTGGTCAGCCTGGCCATGGCGGACGACACGCTGGCGATCGAGACGCCCTATCCGGACAGGGTGAGTTTTCGCAAACGCGCCTCGGAACGCCGCATCCGCATCGTCAGCGATGTGCGCCTGGTCAAAGCAGCGCGCCAGGGCAACGGCATCGCCGCCACGTTCCGGCATGAGCTCACCGGTGCGGAGATGGAAATGACCGCCGCCCAACTCATTGTCGAGCGCGGCACCGTGCCAATGGAGGATACCTACCAGGAATTGCGCGCGAGCTCCGTCAACAACGGAGTCACCGACATAGCGCTGATGATGGGAACGGAAACGGACGGGGACAATGGTTCCCAAGCTGCCGGATCGTTCGTCCTGCACCGCATAGGAGACGCGGTCGCCAGCAGGGACATCTACTCGTCGATCTATGAGGCCTACCGGCTCTGCTCGCAATTGTAGACAAGGCCCATGAAACTCGATCGGATCGACATCAAGATTCTGTACGAGCTGCAGAAGAACGGCCGCATCACCAATGTGGAGCTGGCGGAACTGGTCAGTCTCTCCCCCAGCCCATGCCTGATGCGGGTAAAGAAGCTGCAGGCTGAAGGCTATATCGTGCGGTATTCGGCGCAGATCGACATCGCAAAGCTGGGACGGACGCTCACCGTCTTCACGGAAGTCACGCTAAAGAATCATCGTCAGATCGACTTCGCGCGTTTCCTTGCCGCCGTCGATAAGGTTGACGCGGCCGTCGAATGCCATCGCGTTTCCGCCCGTTACGACTATCTCTTGAAATTCGTCACGGGTGGGATTGCCGAATATCAGGCGACCGTGGAGCGGCTCACCGGTATGGATATCGGCATCGACAAGTGTTTTAGCTTCGTGGTGCTGAAGTCTCCCATTGTCAAAGCACACATGCCGCTGCCCAGCCTGTTTCCCTTGTAATCAGCGATGGCCGTACTGGCTTACCAACTCGGGGTCGCGGACGAGGCTATCGAGCCACGTCGGATCGAGCTTGGGCACGGAGGAGAACAGAAGCTTCGAATAGGGGTGGGTGGGCGCTTTCAGTCCGTCGGGCGTGATCTGCTCCACCCGCTCGCCATTGTACATGACCATGATTTCGTCGCAGATCGCTTCGACGACGGAGAGGTCGTGGCTGATAAAAATGTAGGAAAGGCCCAGCTCGCTCTGCAGCTCCTTGAGCAGTTCGATCACGGCCGCCGCCACCACCGTGTCGAGCGCCGAGGTGATTTCGTCGCAGATGATGAGCTTGGGTCCGGCCGCCAGGGCGCGCGCGAAGTTCACGCGCTGCTTCTGGCCGCCCGAGAGCTCCGACGGGCGACGGTAGCGCAGCGTCCTTGGCAGGCGAACCATGTCGAGCAGTTCGTCGACGCGCTTCGAGCGCGCCTGCCGGTCGAGCCCGTGATAGAAGGCCAGCGGCCGGGAGATGATGTCCTCCACCGGCTTGGCCGGATTGAGCGCGGTATCGGCATACTGGAACACGATCTGCATCTCGCGCAGTTGGTCCTGGCTGCGTTTGCCTGCGGCGCGCTCCAATTGCTTGCCCTCGAAGACGATGTCGCCGGCCGCCGCCGGATGGATGCCGGCGATGACGCGCGCCAGCGTCGATTTTCCGCAGCCGGATTCGCCGATGACGCCAAGATTGCGCCCCTTCTCGACGACCAGGCTGACGGAATCGACAGCGCGTATGAGTGGCAGTCCGTCATCCCGCACCGCGCCATAGCCGGCCGTCACATTGTCGATGCGCAGCAACGGCTTCGCGCCGGCATCCGCGTCCGCATGTGCTTGCCGCGGTTTCGGCTCGAAGGCAGCCAGCAGTTCGCGCGTATAGGGGTGCCGGGGGGCCGAAAGAATCTGATCCGTGGTGCCGGTCTCCTGCACTTCGCCGCCCTTCAGCACCACGATGTGGTTGGCGATCTGGGCGACGACAGCAAGGTCGTGGGAAACGTAGACACCCGCTATTCCGCCAGCCCGCATGACCGACTTGAATGCCTTCAGCACGTCGATCTGCGTCGTCACGTCGAGTGCCGTCGTCGGCTCGTCGAAGATCATCAGCTTGGGATCGCCGATCAGCGCCATCGCCGCCGACAGCCGCTGCAACTGCCCTCCTGAAACCTGGTGCGGATAACGGGCGCCAAGCCCTTCCGGGTCCGGCAGCGACAACGCCCGGAACAGCTCGACCGCGCGCTTTCGTGCCTGCTCGGGCGCCATCAGCCCGTGGATGCGCGTAACCTCGATCACCTGCTCCATGATGGTGGACGAGGGGTTGAAGGAGGCGGCGGCACTTTGCGGAACATAGGCGATATCGGTGCCGCGTAACCTGGCGCGCTGCTTTTCGGTAAGTGCGGCCATGTTCTTGCCGTTTACATTGATCTCGCCGTCGGTAATCCGGCAGCCAGGTCGCGCATGGCCCATCAGCGAGAGCGCGATCGTCGTCTTGCCGGAGCCGCTCTCGCCGATCAGGGCGACGATCTCGCCGTCGGCGATGTCGAGGCTGACGCCCTTGATGATTTCGACAACACGACCGGCATCGGTCATCGCCTCGATTCGCAGGTTCCTGACCTCGACGAGATTGGTCATGCGTCCCTGTCCCTGATCTTCTGCGGAAGGTTGTCGATCAGCAGGTTGACGCTGATGGTGAGGCTGGCGATCGCCAGCGAGGGAACGATGACGGCGGGAGCCGCGAAGGGCAGGCCGCCTATGTTCTCGCGCACCAGCGCGCCCCAGTCGGCGAGCGGCGGTTGCAGGCCGAGCCCGAGGAAGGACAGGCCGGACAGCAAGAGCACGATGAAGACGAAGCGCAGGCCGAAGTCGGCCAGCACCGGGCGCATGATGTTGGGCAGGATCTCTGACCCGATGAGATAGGCGGTGCTTTCGCCGCGGACGCGAGCGACGGTCATAAAGTCCATGGTGTTGATGTTGACGGCGAGCGCCCGCGCGAAGCGGTAGGCGCCCGGTATGTAGATGACGGCGAGCGTCAGGATCAGTGCCGGGATCGACGAGCCGACCGCGGCTACCACCACAAGGCCGAACAGCTTGCTTGGAATGGAGTTCATGGCGTCGAGGAAGCGGCTGAGGCAGGTGTCGAGCCAGCCGCCGGTGACGGCCGCGATCATTCCCAGCACGACGCCAGAAAAGCAGGCGATACAGACGGCGGCGAGCGATATGCCGACGGTGTAGCGCGCACCCATCAGTACCCGCGAGAGCATGTCTCGCCCCAGATAGTCCGAGCCGAGCCATAGGCCCTGACGCATCGGGCCGAAATAATCGTCGTCGACAATGTCGCCGATCGAATGGGGAATGATGGCGGGTGCGAAGATGGCGATCAGCGTCCACGCCAGAATGACCAGCGAGGCGACGACGCCCACGAGATTGTAGCTGTGGCCCAGCAAGGACCGTCGGGAAGCTGCCACGCGTGCCATCGTCACCTCAGCCTCGGGTTGGACATGATGGCGATGATGTCGGCGACGGTGATGAGCAGGAGATAGCCGAGGCAGAAGATCATTGCGCAGCTTTGGATCAGCGGCAGGTCGCGGGTCGCGACCGCATCGACCATCAGCTTGGCGATGCCGGGATAATTGAAGATGGTCTCCACGATGATGACGCCGCCGACCAGATAGGACAGCGACAGCGCAACCGCGTTGACGATCGGCCCGAGCGCATTGGGAAGTGCGTGCTTGAGCACCATGCGGCCGCGTGAGGCGCCTTTGAGCAGCGCCATCTCGACATAAGGCGTGGACAGCGTTTCGATCACCGCGGCGCGGGTCATGCGGATCATCTGAGCCGAGATGACGAAGGTCAGCGTGATCACCGGCATGGCATAGATGCGAACGATGTCGGTCAGCGTATGCGCCTCATTGACCGAGGACAGCGCCGGCAGCCATTTGAGATAAACGGCGAAAAGCAAAACCGCGAGGGTCGCGACCATGAATTCCGGTACCGAGATGACGCCGATCGCAAGAATGGTGACGGTGCGGTCATAGAGCGAACCACGCAACATGGCGGCGGTGATGCCGAGCGTCAGCGCTAGGGGCACCGAGAGCAGCGTGGTGATGCCGGCGAGCTCCATGGTGTTGACGAAGCGCCCGCCGATCAGCGCCGCGACCGGCATCTCGTTGGCATAGGAAGTGCCGAGATCGCCGTGGAGCAGGCCGAGAAGCCAGCGCAGGAAGCGCAGGATTGCAGGATCATTGAGATGCATGGCCTCGCGCAGGCCGGCGACGGCTTCGGGGGTGGCCGCCTGGCCGAGCAGAATCGACGCGGTGTCGCCAGGCAGCATGCTGGTGGCGAAAAACACGGCGAACAGGACGATCAGAAGTGTAACGACCGCGATTGCCAGCCGCTTCAGCACGAGGTTTAGAACCCCAGACGTCATGGAAGCGCTCCTGCGGTTGCGTTCGGCCAAGCCATGTTGCGCAATAGTGCCAGGGACCGGCTGTCCGGTCCCTGGCAGGCGCCTCTCAGGCTTCGAGCCAGAGATATTCCGCCATTGCGTAGCCCATCATGCCACCGAGTGGGTTCGCCTCCAAACCCTTCACCTTGCTGGAGAGAGCATCCACGTTGGAAATGTAGGCCGGGATGATGGTGCCGGCCTGCTCGGAGACCATGGTCTGCATCTGGCCATAGATTTCCTTGCGCTTGGCCTGGTCGAGCGAGCCGCGCGCCTCGACGAGCAGCTTGTCGAACTTCTCGGACTTGTACTGGCTTTCGTTCCAGGGCGCGTTGGAGGCGTAGAGGAGCGAGAACAGGATGTCGGGTGTCGGGCGCGGATTGATGTTGCCGAAATGGATCGGCGCCTTGAGCCAGTAATTGTCCCAATACCCGTCGGACGGGACGCGCTGGACATCGAGCTTCATGCCGATATCAGCACCGGCGGCCTGGATGATCACCGCCATGTCGATCGACGACGTCGCGGCATCGGAGGCGACCACGGGGATCGCCTGGCCGAGCAGGCCCGACTTCTGGAAGTGGAACTTGGCCTTGTCCGGGTCGAAGGCCTTCGGCTTGAGGTCGGCATTGTGGAAGATGTTCGCCGGCGAGACAGGCTGGTCGTTGCCGATTTCGCCGAGGCCGCGCAATGCCGATTTGACGATCTGCTCGCGGTTGACGAGGTATTTCATGCCGGCGACGAAGTCGGCCTTATTGCCCGGATCCATGTCGAGCCGGATGTTGAGGTCTGTATAGTTGCCCGAGGTGGTTTTCGACAGTTCGAAGCCCTGCTGGCCGCCGATGAGCTTCATCGCGCGCGGATTGATCGAGGCGGCGAAGTTGACGTCACCGGAAAGCAGGGCGTTGACGCGAGCGCTGTCGTCGCTGATGGCGATGAACTCGAACGAATCCAGGTAGGGCTTGCCGGATTTCCAGTAGTTCTTGTTCTTGGAGACGACCGACCGCACGCCCGGTTCGAACGTTTGCAGCACGAAGGCGCCGGTGCCGTTGCCCTTTGAGAAGTCGGTGGTGCCATCCGCCACGATCATGAAGTGATGCAATGCCAGGATGGTCGGAAGGTCGGCATTCGGATCGGCGAGGGTGATTTCGACGGTCGATTTGTCGACCGCCTTGAAGCCGGTCATCTGCGCGGCGATCTTGGCAACCTTGGAGCCGACCGCCTTGTCGAGATGGCGCTTCAGCGAGAAGATGACGTCTTCGGCGGTGAGGTCCTTGCCGTCGTGGAAGGTGACGCCCTTGCGCAGCTTCACGGTCCAGGTCTTGGCGTCCTTGCTGTCGAAACTTTCGGCCAACTCCATCTGCGTCTTGCCATCCTTGTCGAGGAAGGTCAGGCGGTTGTAGAGCGAGCAGCAGCGGACATAGTCGGTCGACAGCGACGCCTTTGCCGGGTCGAGCGTGTCGGCGGTGGAGGACGACCAGCCGGCTGCCTTGAAACTGCCGCCGGAAACCGGCGTGGCGGCGACGGCATTGGTGGCACGGCCAAGCACCACGCTGCCCGCGGCAATCGCGGCGCCGCCGGCCAGCAGCATCTTGAGGAGTTCGCGGCGGCTCGCGCCCCGCCGAATGGCATTCTCGGCCATGGCATCGTCTGCGCTGGTCCAGTTCGTTATCTTGTCGGTCATATCATTCCCCTTTCTGTTTGTTTTTCCGGGATGCTCGTCTTGCTGCGGCTTTCCGGGCTTGGGCTCAGGTTCGTTCCTTCAGGCTTTCCCGCACGGCGGCGGCAAGGGCCGCCATTGACGTGAAGTGGTAGTCAGGCGCGGTGAAACGCTCGGGCTCGATCGTGCCGCCGTAACCCTTCTGGGCATGCCGGCGCTCGATCCAGCAATTGGTCATGCCAAGCGCCCGGGATATGCCGATGTCGTGGTATTGGCTTTGCGCGACGTGCAGGATGTCGTCCTTGCTGTCGCCCCGGGAGGTCACGAAATCGAAAACCTTCTGGAAGAAGGCCGGGTCCGGTTTCTCGATGCCAGTATCATCGGCCGTAAAGGTGGCGAAGAAGGGCGAACCGAGCTGCTTCTCGAAATGATCGAGCGCCCAGCGCCGGGCATTGGTCATGGCGATCAATCTGTGCGACTTGGCAAGGTCCGCCAATGCCGCCGCGCTGTCAGCAAAGCCTTGCCAGGCACGGGCGGAGTCCCGCAGGCGCACACCGTATTTCTCCTCGGGAGGGAGGCCGAGACGCGGCGCGATGACCGTGTAGACACGCACGAGATCGTCGGGAAACAGGCTCGCATCGGGCATGTAGCGGGCCTGCCGGTAAAGGGCCAGCGCCTCCTCGCCATCGACCGAAACGCCGGCCTCGGCGGCAATTTCCGCCAGGCAGGTCGTGATCCCGCCTTCGAAGTCGATCAGCGTGCCGACGACATCGAAGGTCATGTATTTGAACTCGCTAAAGCCCCTGGCCAAGACTGGGTCTCCTCTGCATGCGGCCGAATTGCACGTGTTGGACAGAACAAAATTCCGTGCTGTCCGGGGCGTCGGTCTCTTTTGAAGGCCTGGAAATCCGGGCTTTCTGGCCTTGTCTTCTCAGCAGTCTGGCACTTCCCCCGCGCTGGATTCGCCGAAAAGGCGTGAGTGCGCGGCACAAAATTGCGAAATCGTCTGCGCCGGCGATATTTCGAGATGCGAAAAATTCGTCGCTCGTCATGCCATGGCCTGGCGGACGTCTGGATCGTCCAGCGTCTGGTCGAGAGTTCGGCGCGTGCGCTCGATGATCGCATCGATATCGCTGTCGGTACAGCACAGCGGCGGCGCATAGCCGAGGACCCCATGCGCGAAGGCACGGATGATGAGGCCATTGTCCCACGCCCTGTCGAAGACCCGCCGCGCCGGCATGGCCGACGCGGGAAGCGGTGTTTTCTTCTGCTTGTCAGTCACCAGTTCGACCGCTGCAAGCATGCCGCGGCCGCGCACCTCTCCGACGAGCGGATGGTCGCTCAGGCTGTTCAATCCCGCCATCAGGCGTGCGCCGGCCTTGATGCCGTTCTCCAAAAGCCCATTTTCATAGAGCCTCAACACTTCGAGCGCGACGGCGGCGCTGACGGGATGGGCGGAGTAGGTGTAGCCGTGGCCGACCGCCGAAGCGCCCGCGCCGTCGGCGATCACGTCGTAGACATGATCGGCCATGAACACCGCGCCCATCGGAACATAGCCCGAGGTCAGGCCCTTCGCCGTCGTCATGAAGTCGGGAACGATGTCCTCCTCCGTGCAGGCGAACAGGGGCCCGGTGCGGCCGAAACCGGTGATCACCTCATCGGCGATGAACAGGATGCCGTACTCCCGGCAGAGTTCGCGCACGGCCTTGATCCAGCCTTTCGGTGGAACGATGACGCCACCCGAACCCTGGATCGGCTCGGCGTAGAAGGCGGCGACCCGCTCCGGCCCGATCTCCTCGATCTTGGCCTTCAGCGCGGCGAGCGATGCGGCGATGATCGCGTTGCCGTCCTCGCCGATCGGGTTGCGGTAGGGATAGGGGGAGGGGATCTTGTGCTGCCATTCAAAGGGAATGCCGAAACCGGCGTGAAAGGCGGGCAGGGCGGTCAGGCCGGCGCCGACCACCGACGAGCCGTGATAACCCTGCTCGATGGAAATGAACTGATCGCGTTTTGGCTCGGCCCTGGCATTCCAGTAGTAGCGGACGAACCGGATCGTGCTGTCGACCGCGTCCGATCCACCAAGAGTAAAATAGACGTGGTTCAGATCCCCGGGCGCGCGCTCGGCCAGTTCCGAGGCGAGGCGGATCGCCGGCTCAGAGCCGAGGCCGAAATAGGCGGTGGCGTAGGGAAGCTCTCGCATCTGCCGGGCCGCCGCCTCGACGATGCTG
Organism: Mesorhizobium sp. B2-5-13; assembly: GCF_006440535.1. Lineage (NCBI taxonomy): Bacteria > Pseudomonadati > Pseudomonadota > Alphaproteobacteria > Hyphomicrobiales > Phyllobacteriaceae > Mesorhizobium > Mesorhizobium sp. B2-5-13. The sequence goes on from NZ_VFUI01000009.1 coordinate 253,893, forward strand.
TCATGGCCGTAGCCGGCATTGACACACCACAGCCCCGCGAAACCGTCGAGAAGTTGCCGGCCGGACGCATCGGTCACGGTCGCGCCCTTCGCCGATTTCAACACGCGCACGCCGTGCGCCTCATGACCACGGTATGAAGAGACCGGGTGGATGAGATGGGCGCGATCGAGTTCGATCAGGGAATTGGCGAGCATTGTTGTTCTCCGACTATCCTAGCGCTTGGTTGGCGAGGGCGTAAACTTTTGGCCTGGCCTGTTCCGCGACCGTCTTGGGCGGACGGTCCATGGCTACGCCGCCGCCGACATGGGTAAGGCCGATTTCCTCGAGCCAGCCGGCGATGCCGGTTCCGCTGCCGGTATCCACGCGCAGGAAGGCACCGGCGCGCGCGGCGGCGAAGAAGCCGATCAGGGCCTTTGCCTCGTCGATACTTCCCGCGATGACCGGACCAATCACCTCGCCGCGTCCGAACGGCCGGATCGCGGCATAGGCCCCGATGGCGCCGTCGCTGCGGATGACGGCGAATTGGCCGCGCTCGGCCAGCGCATCGATTAGAGCTCCACGGTCGGCGCCATAGGCGTCGCGGTCCAGCGCCTTGATTTCCCGGAGATCGGCGGCGTCCGCAGCTTCCACGCCGCCCTGCGCACCAAGCTTGGCAACGCTACCTTGATGTTGCCGGATCGTACCGGACGGCACAAAGCCGAGCTTTTCATAAAGAGGCATGCCGTCCGCTGTGGCGACGAGCCGCAGCGGACGGTCACCGGCAAGGGCGAAGGCCCGATCCATGAGCCGGCGCCCAAGCCCCTTGCCGCGCACAGTCCTGTCGACGATCACCATGTTGATCATGGCGCAATCTGCGCCGTAGGGCGTTACCAGGATAGTTCCGGTGACGCGGCCCTGATCGTCGAGCGCAACCGCGCCGTTCGAGAGCTGCAGCGCCATCTGCCAGTCCTGCGGGCGATGTGGCCAATTCTCCTGGCGAGAAAGCACTACGGCTCCCTCGATATGGTCGGGCCCGAAGGCCCGGAGTTCGATGTCGCCCTGCGGCATGAGGCATCCTTCCGTCTGACGACAAGTTTCGACCATCGGCGCGCTGCAGATCATCTGAAGGCTTTGGCTTCGACAGTATCTTTCGCCGTAGCGTAAGCGGTGCGCCGCATCTTGTGCTGGCGTCATCCACGGCGGGGCGCGTCACGCCGTGCGCGGCGCCGCAATCGGCACGCCAGATGCCACAGCGTGCCAAACCGGATGGCGGATACGGAACTTTCTGCTTTCGGAAGGCCTATTTCGGTCAGGTGGGTCGCCGCCTGCCGCTCTATGATGAAATACATCCCAGCGCGGATGTGCTTCCACCGGAGATCGACGGACATGGCTTCCTTCAGGCCCAAATACATCACCTTCGACTGCTACGGCACGTTGACCTTTTTCCAGATGGCGGAAGCGGCGCGCGATCTCTACGGCAGCCGGCTCGCCGAGCCGCGCATGCAGGAGTTCATCAAGAATTTCGCGGCGTACCGGCTGGATGAGATTCTGGGCGACTGGAAACCTTATGCCGACGTCGTCCACAATGCGCTCGAGCGCGCTTGCAAGCGCAACGGCGTCGGCTTCAGCCCGGACGACGCCAGGATGGTCTATGAGCGCGTGCCGACATGGGGACCTCACGCCGATGTCCCCGCGGGCTTGGCGAAGGTCGCCAAGGAAATTCCGCTGGTCATCCTGTCCAACGCGATGAACGCGCAGATCATGTCCAATGTCGAAAAGCTCGGCGCGCCCTTCCATGCTGTCTATACGGCCGAGCAGGCGCAGGCCTATAAGCCCCGCTTCAAAGCCTTCGAGTACATGCTCGACATGTTGGGCTGCGGCCCGGACGATATCCTTCACTGCTCGTCCTCGTTCCGCTACGACCTGATGTCGGCGCACGATCTCGGCATCAAGAACAAGGTCTGGGTCAACCGCGGCCACGAACCAGCCAACCCCTATTATGGCTATGTCGAGATACCGGATGTTTCAGGCCTTCCAGGCGTGGTCGGTCTCTAAAACAGGCGGATTGCCGATGAAGCTGGTCTCCTACTGGCACGACACTGCCCCCGTCTTTGCCGGCGCGGCGCAAGGCCCGGTCGAGGGTCACTACGATGCCGCCATCGTCGGCGGCGGCTTCACCGGACTCGCCGCCGCCCGCCAATTGGCGAAGGCCGGCGCCAAGGTGGTGGTGGTGGAAGCGGAGCGCGTGGGCTGGGGTGCATCCGGGCGCAATGGCGGACATCTAAACAATGGACTTGCCCACAGCTACCTCTCGGCCAAGGCGGAACTCGGAAAGGAACGCGCGATCGCGATCTACCGGGCGCTGGACGAGTCCGTCGACACCATCGAGGCGCTGGTCGCCGAGGAAGGCATTGATTGCAACTTCCGCCGCGCCGGCAAGCTGAAGCTAGCCTCTAAGCCGCAGCATTTTGATTCGATCGCCCGCAACTTCGAAGCGATCCATTCCGAGGTGGATCCGGATACGGCGCTGCTGTCAGCGGCCGATCTCAAATCGGAGATCGGCTCGCCGTTCCATGGCGCGATGCTGTCGAAGAAGAGCGCCATGATGCATATGGGCCGCTATGTGGCGGGTCTCGCCACGGCAGCCGCGCGCCACGGCGCCGTCATCCACGAGAACGCTGCGGTGACCGATCACAAGCAGGCCGGCAAGCGGCATGAGTTGACCACGTCGCGGGGTCGCATCAGCGCCGACGCCGTGCTGGTGGCGACCGGTGCCTATACAACGCCTGACTTCGGCTATTTCCGCCGCAGGATCATTTCGGTCGGCAGCTTCATCATCGCCACGCGGCCCTTGAGCGACACCGAGATCGCCGCGACCATGCCGGGCAACCGGACATGCGTGAACTCGATGAACATCGGCAACTACTTCCGGCTTTCGCCCGACAACCGGTTGATCTTCGGCGGCCGCGCACGCTTCTCGGCGACGTCGGACCAGCGCTCCGACGCCAGGAGCGGTCAGATATTGCGGGCAAGCCTGGCGGCCATCTTCCCGCAGCTCGCCAGGGTCGAGATCGACTATTGCTGGGGCGGTCTGGTCGACATGACCAAGGACCGTTTCCCGCGCGCCGGCTACCATGACGGGGTGTGGTACGCGATGGGCTATTCCGGTCATGGCGCGCAGCTTTCCACCCAGCTCGGCATGATCCTGGCCGATGCCATGCTTGGCCGCGAGGACCGCAATCCGCTGAAGGGGCTCGAGTGGCCTGCCATTCCAGGCTATTCAGGCAAGCCGTGGTTCCTGCCGATGGTCGGCCTCTACTACAAGGCGCTCGACCGGATCCAGTGACCACTGATCCGGCGGATGGGGTTTAGCCCAGCCCGCCCATATGGAAGCTTTTCAGCTCGAGATATTCCTCGATGCCGGCCTGCGCGCCTTCGCGGCCGAGGCCGGACTGCTTGACGCCGCCGAAGGGTGCCACCTCCATCGAGACCGAGCCTGTGTTCAAGCCCACCATGCCGAACTCCAACGCCTCGCCGACGCGCCAGGCGCGTTTCAAATTCTCGGTGTAGAAGTAGGAGGCAAGTCCGTAGGGTGTGCCGTTGGCCAGCGCGATCGCTTCCTCTTCCGTCTCGAAACGGAAAAGTGGCGCGACTGGGCCGAACGTTTCCTCGCCGGCAAGCTGCATGTCCTTTGTGGCGCCCGTCAGCACCAGCGGCGCGACATACTGAGATCCTTTCGGCAGGGCCTGCTTCTCGGTGACGATCGCAGCACCCTTGGCGAGCGCGTCCGCGACGTGGCGGTTGATTTTCTCGACCGCCGCCATGTTGATCATCGGTCCGATGACGACGCCGGGCTGTGTGCCCGGCCCCACCGTCATGGCGTTGACGCGGGCGGAGAGCTTCGCGGCGAAGGTCTCGTAGACCCCGGTCTGGACGAGGATGCGGTTGGCGCAGACGCACGTCTGGCCGCCGTTGCGGAACTTCGAGACCAGCGTGCCCTCGATGGCTAGGTCGAGATCGGCGTCGTCGAAGACGATGAAGGGGGCGTTGCCTCCGAGTTCGAGGCTGAGCCGCTTCACGCTGTCGGCGGCCCCGCGCATCAGCAGCGAGCCGACCCGTGTCGAGCCGGTGAAGGAGATCTTGCGCACCGTCTCATTGGCCATGATTTCGTTGCCGATTTCCGCTGGCATGCCGGTGACGATGTTGATGACGCCGGCAGGGATGCCCGCCCGTTCGGCGAGCAGGCCGAGGGCCAGCGCCGAATAGGGCGTGAACTCGGATGGCTTGATGACCACAGTGCAGCCTGCGGCCAGCGCCGGCGCGACCTTGCGGGTGATCATTGCGTTGGGAAAGTTCCACGGCGTGATGATGCCGCAAACGCCTACCGGTTCCTTCAGCACGATGATGCGGCGGTCTGGCGTCGGCGAGGGGATGGTATGGCCGTTGATGCGGCGCGCTTCTTCCGCGAACCATTTGACGAAGGAGGCTCCGTAGCGGATCTCGCCCTTGGCCTCGTCCAGCGGCTTGCCCTGTTCGGTCGTCAGGATCAGCGCGAGATCGTCCAGATGCGCAAGCATCAGCCCATGCCAGGCCTCTAGCAGGCCGGCGCGCTCGGCGTTGGTCTTCTTCCTCCAATCCACATAGGCGGATGCGGCGGCCTCTATCGCTGCACGGGTCTCCGGACCGGCCATGTCGGGCACTGTGCCGATTGCCGACTGGGTTGCCGGGTCGAGTACATCGACCGTCTTGCCGGAGTCGGCAGCAACCCACTTTCCGCCGATCAGGCCGGCTTCGCGAAACAGATTTTTATCGTTCAGGCTTTTCATCGGAAACGACCTTGCAATCAGGTGAGAGCGGCGTTGACGGCGGCCGTGATGGTCTCCGTTCGATCCTTGCCGGGAATGGTGCCAATGCCGCGCGCGGTAGTCGCTTCGACTGCTTTCATAACTCGACCGGCGGCGGCTGTTTCGCCGAGATGTTCGAGCATCATCGCGCCGGACCAGATGGTAGCGATCGGGTTGGCTATGCCGAGATGCGCGATGTCGGGCGCCGAGCCGTGCACCGGCTCGAACATCGACGGCGCCGAACGGTCAGGATTGATGTTGGCGGAGGCGGCGTAGCCGAGCCCGCCCTGGATCGCCGCGCCGATGTCGGTCAGTATGTCGCCGAACAGGTTCGAGGCGACGACCACATCGAGGGTCTCGGGCGCCATGATCATACGCGCGGCGAGGGCGTCGACGTGATAGCTGGTGACAGTGACATCAGGATAGTCCGCTGCCAGCTTCCGCGTGATCTCGTCCCAGAACACCATGGAATATTTTTGCGCGTTGGACTTGGTGACGGAGGCCAGTCTGCCGCGCCGCGCCCGTGCCTGCTCGAAGCCGAAGCGCAGGATGCGCTCGACGCCGGCGCGGGTGAAGATCGAGGTCTCCACCGCCACCTCGTCCAGCGTGCCTTGATGCACGCGCCCACCGGCGCCCGAATATTCGCCTTCGGTGTTCTCGCGGATGCACAATATGTCGAAGCTTTCGGCCCGCAGCGGTCCCGTGACGCCCGGCAGCAGGCGATGCGGCCGGATGTTGGCGTACTGCACGAATGCCTTGCGGATCGGCAGCAGCAGGCCGTGCAGCGAGACCGAATCCGGCACTTGCGCCGGCCAGCCGACGGCGCCGAGAAGAATGGCGTCGAAGCCGCGCACTGTTTCGATGCCGTCTTCCGGCATCATACGGCCGGTATCCCGGTAGAATTTGCAGGACCAGGGAAATTCGGTTCCGGCCAGCGCAAAGCCGGCATGTTTGGCCGCCGTCTGCAGCACGGACCAGGCGGCGGCGGTCACATCGGGGCCGATGCCGTCACCGGGGATCAGGGCGATCGAATAGGACTTCATCGGCATCTCTCTAGAGGCTGATCAGGACGCTCTTGGTCCTGCGATTGGCGAGGTAGGCTTCGCGGCCGAGGTCCTTGCCGATGCCGGAGCGCTTGTAGCCCCCGGTTGGCAGGATATGGTCGCGCGAGCGGCTGTAGCGGTTGACCCAGACGGTGCCGGCTTCGAGCTTACGTGCGAAGCGTATGGTGCGGGACAGGTCGGAGGTGAACAGGCCGGAAGCAAGCCCGTAGGTCGGATGGCTGGCCAGCGCCAGCGCTTCTTCCTCGGTTTCGAAGGTCTGGACGGTCAGGACCGGGCCGAAGATTTCCTCGACGATCGCGGGATTGGCCTTGTCCACGTCAGCGATCAGCGTCGGCTGGTAGAAATAGCCGGGGCTGTCCATGACGCCGCCGCCGGTCAGGCATTCGCCGCCGGCTTCGACCGCAGCCTGCACGACGCCGTCGACACGCGCCCGCTGCCGTTCCGAAATGATTGGCGAATACTGCGTCGCGTCATCCCAGGTAGGGCCGGGCCGCACCATCTTCATCCGTTGCAGGATCGCGGCCGTCAGCCTGTCGGCCACGCTCTTCTCGGCGATCAGGCGCGTGCCGGCCACACAGGCCTGGCCGGCATTGAAGGTGACGCTGCCGGCAATCGCTGATGCCGCCTTGTCGAGATCGGCATCGGCAAAGACAAGCTGGGGGCTCTTGCCGCCGAGTTCCAGCGTCATTGGTTTGACGCCGGTGCGGGCCACATTCTCCATGATCGCCGAGCCGGCGCGGGTCGAGCCGGTGAAGGAGACTTTGGCGATGTCGGGATGGCCGGTCAGCGCCGCGCCGGTGGTTGGCCCATCGCCTAGCACCACGTTGATCAGTCCCGCCGGCAGGCCGGCCCTCACGGCGAGTTGCGCCAGATAGACGGCCGAGAAGGGCGTCATTTCCGACGGCTTCAACACAACCGCGTTGCCAGCGGCCAGTGCCGGACCGAGCTTCCATCCGGCCATCGAGATGGGAAAGTTCCAGGGCGTGATCGCGCCGACCACGCCATAGGGCTCGCTCATGATCATGCCGAGACTGGCATCGTCGGTCGGCACGAGCTCGCTGCCTTCCTTGTCGGCGAACTCGGCGAAGAAGCGGATCTGCTCGGCGGTGATCGCGATATCGCCAGCGACAAGCTGGCCGACGGGTCGGGTCGAGCTCAGTGCCTCTATCCTGGCCAGCGTTGCCGCTTCCGCTTCGATCAGATCGGCCCAGGCCTGGAGTGCCCTGGTGCGCTGGCGTGGCCGGACGCCGCCCCAGTTGCTGGCCGTCAGCGCAGCCTTTGCACTGTCCACCGCTCGGTCGATCAAGTCAGGGCCGGCTACGGGGCAGTCCGTATAGGATTTGCCGTCCGACGGGCGACGCATCTCGATCCCGCCCCCGGCCGGGATCAGTTCCCCGCCAATGAAATGGCCGACGGGGAGGGGAATTGTATCGGGATCGAAGCTCAGGCTCATTGACAACCACTCTGCGGCACCGGATGGAGCCTAGCGCGTGGCGCCACGCAGCATGCGCTGTTCGGCGTTCCGCCACCGACGAATGTTGCGTGCCAGGGATGAGGGACGGCAAAATCTTTCGCGCGGGGACGTGCCTCGCTATCCGACGGTCACGTAGATCTTGCGCACCGTTTCGATGGTTTTCCAGACGCCGGTGAAGCCGGGCTTCATGACGAAGCTGTCGCCGGCGCGGTAGGTCACCCTCTCGCCGGCGTCCGGTATGATCTCGATCACGCCGGAGAGAATGTGGCAGAACTCGAAAGTCTCCCCCTTGATCGAGCGCGTCTCACCCGGCGTCGCCTCCCAGACGCCGGTACGGACGAGATCGCCCTTGGCGACATCCTGCGCCCAGGTCTTGAAGGCAGGGTCGCCGGCGATCAGCCGCTCTGGCAGCGCCCTGGATTCGCGCGGCGAAAAGGTTGGGCTGGTATCGACGGTCTTGAGCAGGGACAAGGGATGGCCTTTCTGGTTGGACTTCAATAGCCGCGCGACCGGTCGACGAGCCCGATCGGCTGGAGACCGGAGCGGTGGCGACGGATATTGTCGATGACGGCCCGTGCGGCGGTCGCGGGCTGGGTGACGCTGGCGACATGCGGGGTGAGGATGATCTTCGGATGCGACCAGAACGGATGGCCCGTGGGCAGCGGTTCGGGATCGGTCACATCAATCATCGCTGCGGAGAGGTGGCCGCTTTCGAGCGCGGCGACAAGCGCCTTAGGGTCGAGCTGCGGCCCTCGGCCTGTGTGAACGAGAGCCGCGCCCTCCGGTAGTTTGGCGAACAGATCGGCATCGAGAAATCCGCGCGTGTCTTCGGTCAGCGGCAGCAGGCAGATCAATATGTCGCTGGCCGCCAGCATTGTCTCCAGCCCAACCTCGCCATGGAGGCAGGTCACGCCGTCGATCTGACGCGGCGAACGGCTCCAGCCGGCGAGCGGGAAGCCGAAGGGTTTCAGCCGGTCGAGGACCGCCTGGCCGAGCTGCCCGAGACCGAGCACGCCGATCCGGCGCGAGGCGGCCTGGATCTGCGGGATATCCAGCCATTGACCGGCCCGCTGCCGCGCCAGATAGGCGGGCAGGTTGCGGTGCAGCGCAAGTACGGCCAGCGACACGTACTCCTGCATCATGCGCACGATGCCTTCCTCGACCATGCGCACGATCTTCACCGTCGCGGGCACCGCATCGAAGCGAAATTGGTCGACGCCGGCACCAAGGGAGAACAGGAGCTCCAGGTTCCGGTAACGGGCGAGATTATCCGGCACCGTCCAGGTGATGAGATAACGCACCGCGTCGGCATCGACGGTCGCGGCATTCATCGCGAAGGGGAGGTCGGGCAGTTCCTTGGCGAAGGCTTCGGCAAAGATCGCGCCGCGCCGCGCATCGGAATTGAACAGGAATGTCATCCGGTTCCCCTTCAGGCGGCGCAATGCACAGCCAGCGCTTCGATCATAAGCTGGCAGGCAGTGAGTTCGCTGGCGAGAATATACTCGTCCGGCTTGTGGGCGCGGCCGATATCGCCAGGACCGCAGATGATCGCATCCATGCCGGCGGCTTGGTAGAGCCCAGCCTCGGTACCATAGCTGACGGCGGCGAGCGGTGCTTCGCCGGTCAGGTGGCTCAGCAAAGCCACCAAGCCTGAATCTTGTGACAAAGACAGTGCCGGATAGGCGCTCATCGGCGTCCACTCGACAAGATACCCCTTCGCGGCAAGGGCCTGGGCCCGCGCCTTGACCGGCGCGAGCAGGCGCGCCGGATCGACGCCAGGTATGGCGCGCGCCTCCAGGTCCAGCGTGCAGGTGTCGGGAATGATGTTGACCTGATGTCCACCCGCCACCACACCCGCCTGCAGCGAGGAGTAGGGCGGCTCGAAGGTTGGATCGAACGGGCCGTGCGTCAGTCGCTCGGCTTCGCTGACAGCCGCGCTCAGCGCCTCGGACATCGCATGGATGGCATTGAGTCCGAGATCGGGCCGCGAGGAATGGCCGGAGCGTCCCTTGATGGTGACGCGGGCGGCCGCCTTGCCCTTGTGGCCGCGCACGGCGCGCATGCAGCTCGGCTCGCCGACGATGACGCCGAGCGGTTTTGCGCAAAGGTCGGGAAGCCGGGCGATGAGATGCGGCACGCCGCGGCACCCAATCTCCTCGTCGTAGGAGAAGGCGAGGTGGATCGGCCTCGCAAGGCGCAGCCGCGACAGGGGAGGCACCGCCGCCAGCGCAGCGGCAAGAAAGCCCTTCATATCCGTGGTGCCGCGTCCGTAGAGGCGTTCGCCGTCCGGACGCAGCACGAAAGGGGATGAACTCCACTGCGGCTCGCCAGCGGGAACGACGTCCATGTGGCCCGAGAGGATATAGCCGGGGACATCTACGGGGCCGATCGTGGCAAAGAGATTGGAGCGGTCGCTTTCCGGCCCCGGGAGCAAGGTGACCTTCGCTCCCTGTTCCGCCAGATAGGCCTCGATCCAGCCGGCAATGTCCCCGTTCGGCTTGCCGGCCACGGATGGAAAGGCGACGAGACGGCCGAGGATGTCGAAGACGTCCATTCCAGACCTCAAGGTATTTTGGGGTTTGGGCATTTGGCATTCCGGTTCGTCGGGCCGATACGGTCGAGAATGTCAGCGTTCCTTCGCGATTGCGTGCCGAAAGCGGAAGTGTTTCAGTTGAATCTTGCGTTGGCGCCGGGCTTTCGAACAGATCATATTGATCCGATTGGTTAGCGTCGGCAGGGGAAGGGTAGGCCGTTGTGGGACCTCTCCATATCGGCAATGTTTCAGAGGCATGGAATTGAAGCCGTCCGGAAGCTTGAAAATCGATGCCTTCTCGATGCGGATCGGCGACATCGAAGGCGTCGAACTCGACCGGTTGCACGCGCACTCTCTATCCGTCGGATGGCCGCATCGCGCCGAGGACTGGCAATTCCTGCGCGAATCGGGACGGGGGATCGTTGCGCTCGACGAGATCGGCCGGGTGCTCGGCTCAGCCATGTGGTTCCCGCATGGCCACGATTTCGCGACGGTAGGGATGGTCATCACCTCGCCGCGGCTACAGACGCTGGGAGCCGGTCAGTGGCTGATGAAGCGGGTCTTCGACAACGTGGTCGGGCGCGACTTGCGCCTCAATGCGACCCGGGCGGCAAAGCGGCTCTATCTTTCGCTCGACTTCAGGCCGGAGAAGACCGTCTACCACTGCCATGGCATTGCCCGCGCCGCCACGGCGGCTGGAATAGACAGGGAGTGTGGCGAGGTGCGTCGGCTGCTGGCCGAGCACTTGCCGGCGATCATCGCGCTCGATGCGGTCGGTTTCGGGGTGCATAGAGCGGCACTTGTCGAAAAGCTGTTCGAACAATCTGTTGGCTACGGGCTCTTCGGCGACGGGGCGCTCAAGGCCTTCGCTCTCTGCCGGCCCTTCGGCCGCGGCCATGTCATCGGTCCGGTCCTAGCGGAGCAAGATACCGATGCCATCGCAGTGGTCCGGCCGCACATCGCCGATCATTCGGGCAGTTTCCTTCGGGTGGACACGCATATGGGAAGCGGCGAATTCGCCGCCTTTCTGGCGCACAGCGGAATGCCGGTTTTCGACACGGTGCTGACCATGTCGATGGGCAAACGCCTCGCCGATTTTGCGGTCGACTGTGCAGCTACACCGGTAACTTATGCTCTGGCCAGTCAGACTCTCGGATAGGTCAGCCGAGGATGCGGGCGGGCTCCGCACCATCCGCTAACCGGGAACCAGCATCGAAGCAACGTACAGCTTTCTGCAGCTATGCTGGATCAAACGCAGTAGGCCAAACTGCAATTGTCTCTGCCTTTAAGTTGTCTAGGGTGCGCATTTCACCTCGAACAGGAGGGCGTTCAGGCCGGCGCCGCGTAAGGAAGCCGGACGGAGCTTATAGTTGTCGCAGCTAAAGGGCGGCGCCCGCTGATCGCCATCGTATAGTCATGGTGCGAAGCGAGTGGAATGTGGTTGATGATCTGGCGCAGGGAGATTGCGGTCTATGCTCCCCGCGCTGGTCGTCGCCGCCGACTCACGTGGCTGCACTGCTTCATGCCCGCCAAGGACGCAGCGGTCGGACGAACGGGTTCCTGCAGACGCTGAGAGAGAGCCTAAACTCACCTCCATGGCGTCGGTGGGAATGTCAGTTCTCTCGCTCGGCCTTCTCTGTAGCTGCCTGGGTGCGAGTGGTGATTGTTGCTGATAGGACAGGCGTCACACGTTCTTCGATGCGCTTTCTCAACGAGGGGCGCAGCTTCCGCCGCCGTGGCTTTGCTTCAACATTTAACTATTAACTGTTTTGCAACTACGACGTTGACGTTTCCAGTGTCATAGGGTTAATAATCTCCTAATATAAGCATCGTCTAAAATCTCTTGATCGGAAACCGACGTTTTAGACGATGCAATTGGGTTGGGAGACGTAGCGCTGCGACCAACGTCGTCGCAGCCGCCATCAAGCGATCATCATCCGCAAGCTCCAGCCGGCACTTCTTGTCGGCGCGCTCGCTGATGGTGCGCCGCACTCGCTTCCGACCCAGCTGCGTGGCGACTTTGGGATCGATGCTCGGACAGAGCGTGGTCGAACAGGACTAGCAACAAACAGGCGTTGGGGCGTCTGTCACAGAAAAACAGGGGGTTGAAAATGGCTACTCAGGTCACCGGTGCCGGCGGCACCACGGCATCGTTCTCCAATACACCGCAGGCAAAGGACGACATTTTCAACTACACTGAGGATACCGTAGTCCTCGCTTCAGGTTCGCAAACCATCATAGTTCTCGACGTGATGGCGAACGACCAGGGTGGAAACGCAAAGTCTCTCTTTTCGGTTGACGACGGGATTTCCGCATCGACGGCCACGAAGCAATACGCGCCCATCGACCTCACAACCCAGGACGTCCAAGCTACTGGCGTTTCAGCCTGGGAAAGCATCGGCGGCGGGGTTTCAATCCGCATCAACAACGGCAAGGTTGAGATGGACCTTACCGGGTATCTCGCGGCGCATGGCTTCTCCAGCCTGCAGGCCATGGGTGCGGATGACCACATCAACGAGACCTTCACCTATGCGATCAAGCTCGGTGGCGGGACGCTGAGCTGGGCAAGCGTGTCTGTCAACATCCAGGGCACCAATGACGGCGCGGTTATCACCGCCGTCCCGGGGGCCGACCTGGCTGTGTTGGAGGCCGGCGGCGTCGCCAATGGCACGCTGAACGATCCCAACGCGCATGGGCAACTGGTCATCACTGACCCCGATGCCGGGCAGAACCATTTCCAGGCTCCCCCAAGCCTGCAGGGCACCTATGGCACCTTCACTTTCGATACGACAACGGGCGCGTGGACCTACTTACTTAACCAGACGCTTGCCGATCCGCTGACGCGGGGTCAGGATGTAACCGAGACCTTGACGGTAAAATCGGCGGATGGAAGCGCCAGTTACGACATCAAGGTCAATATTCACGGCACCAACGACGTGCCGGTGATCGGCGGCGTCACGACCGGCTCGGTGACCGAGGAAGTGGCGGTCGACGC